>DASSLE010000342.1:0-5710 GCA_035689725.1 Pseudolabrys sp. | reverse complement strand
ATGGTCGGCACTGCGATGACCGGCGCTGTCGCGAGCTTCTTTTCCAGTTCGTCGTATTTCGCTTCCCCTTCGGCGAGGCCGAGGCGCCAGCGGTAATTGTGGATGACGATCGCGACGTGATCGGGATTGTCGAAGGCGGCCGCGCTGCGGTCGAACGTGGCGTCGTCGAATTTCCACTTCGGCGACGCAATCTGCCAGATCAGCTTCGAGAACTCGCGCCGGTACTTGTCGTAGCCGGCCCGGCCGCGCTCGGTGGCGAAGTAGAACTGATACCACCATTGCAGCTCGGCTGACGGCGGCAGCGGCATCTTGCCGGCCTCCTGGCTGCCGATGAGATAGCCGCTCACCGACACCATGGCCTTGCAGCGCTCCGGCCACAGCGCCGCGACGATGTTGGCGGAGCGCGCGCCCCAGTCGAATCCAGCGAGCGTCGATTTCTCGATCTTGAGCGCGTCCATCAGCGCAACCACGTCGGCGGCGACCGCCGACGGCTGGCCGTTGCGGACCGCGTCGCTCGCCACAAATTTCGTGGAGCCGTAGCCGCGCACGTAAGGCACGATCACGCGGTAGCCCGCCGACGCCAATGCCGGCGTCACGTCGACGAAGCTGTATATGTCGTAGGGCCAACCGTGCAGCAGAATGACGGGCGGCCCGCTCGCGGGCCCGGCCTCCGCGTAGCCGATATTGAGGGCTCCGGCGTCGATCTGTTTCAGCGATGCAAACGATGTGCGCGCGCTCGACTTGATCGAGGTCTGCGCGAGCTTGGTCTTGTTCGATTGCGCCTCAGCCGTGCCGGCCACGCCCAACTGCGCGGCGGCAAGCGTCACGGCGGCGGTGCCGACGAAGCGGCGGCGATCGATGTCGTCAGAGATCATGTCATGTCACCCTTGCTCGAATGAGATGGAACTGTCATTACACAGACCGAAGCGATTTGAAGGTGGCGCGCACGTCGGACACGAAGAGCGCCGGCTGTTCCCAGGCCGCGAAATGCGTGCCCTTGGGGTGGCTACCGTAATGCGCGAGCTTCACATAGGCCTTTTCCGACCAGCTCTTCGGCGCCTGATAGATCTCCTCCGCGAACGCACTGACGCCAACGGGAAGCTTGACGCCTCTGACGTCGAAGAAGCCGGCCGGCGGCAGATTATGCGTCGTGTCCCAGTAGAGGCGCGCCGACGAGATCGCGGTATTCGTCAGCCAGTAAAGCGTGATGTTGTCGAGAACGTCATTGCGTGTCAGGCCTTCAGGCTTGCCGTCGAACACGCGCTCGATCATCCGGTAGCTGCGGATGTCGTGATCAAGAATCCAGGCGGCGAGACCGGCCGGCGAATCGGCGATGCCGTAGAGCGTCTGCGGACGCAGCGCCATCTCGTTGGCGTAGCCCAATCCGTTCTTGTAGAAATCGTTGAGCTGATCCCAGGCGTGTTTCTCCTCCGGCGACAGGCCTGCAGGCGGTAGACCACCCGCTGACAGCGCCTTCGAGACATCGGGCGGGACCGTCGCCGCCATGTTGGTGTGAATGCCGAGTAGCCCCGGCGGCTGCTGCAGGGCCATCACTTCCGAAATGGCATTGCCCCAGTCGCCACCCTGCGCCACATACTTCGTGTAGCCGAGCCGCTGCATAAGCGTTGCCCAAGCTTTCGCGATGCTGACCGGATTCCACCCCGGCGCCGTCGGCTTCCCGGAGAAGCCATAGCCCGGCAGCGACGGGATAACGACATGGAAGGCATCGGCCGCGGTGCCGCCGTGGGCCGTCGGGTTCGTCAGGGGCTCGATGATCTTGAGCTGCTCGATGACCGAACCCGGCCAGCCGTGCGTGACGATGATCGGCAACGCATTGTCATGCTTCGACCGGACGTGAATGAAGTGAATGTCGAGGCTGTCGATCTCGGTCACGAACTGCGGCAGCGCATTCAGTCTCGCTTCGCATTTGCGCCAGTCGTAATCGGTCTGCCAGTACTGCACGAGCTGCTGCATGGTCTTGAGCCGCACACCCTGAGTGTCATCGGCGACAGTTTCCTTTTCGGGCCATTTCGTCGCCTCGATGCGGCGGCGCAGATCGGCAAGATCCTTGTCTGACGCTTTGAACTGGAACGGGCGGATGGAGCCGGCTTCGGCTTTCGCGGCCAAACTGGCCGGCAGCATACTGGCGGCGCCGATAGCAGCCGAGATGGCAAGAACGCTGCGGCGGTTCGGTGACGATGATGACAATTGAGAAGTCGTGGACATGGTCGGCCTCACTCTATGCAAAGGACTGGGTGTGCGAATGCAGTTGAGCGTCTCGTCGTGACGAAGCGGTGACGAATGCGTCGGCAGAACGCTGACGGTCGTGGACGGGCCTGAGATCGTTTCTTGTTGGCAATGAGCGAACGTGAGGCTACCGCCGAATTCGCCGGGCCCTCTCATCACTTCGTCGTGACGATAGCGGGCTTAAACCGGTAACAGACAACCGCGTGCTGCGGCACTGCCATGCAAAGTATGGTGCTTAATTTTTCGCCAGTGCCTCGACGATGCGCGACGAAGAGCGGATGCTGATCCTAACTAATCGCTTGCGCGATAGTGAAAGCACTGAGCAGCATGTCCGCTTTGGGTCAAAAGCAGACATATGCGCCGTAATAAGGCATGTCCGCTTTACCCCCGACAACGACCGCGAAAGCGGATTTCCGCACGAGGTCATGTCCGCCTTACCCCCGAAAGCGGACATGTGCAGCGCAAAGTGAAATGTCCGCTATGGGCCAATAGCGGACATTTGATCAGGCGGCTGCAAGTCACACATCTTCACTCAGCCAACCCCGAACCAGATGAGCCAGAAGAAAATCGTAACTATCGACATACCCGTTGACATGACGATGACTGACGACACGGTCTTGAAGTACACATTGTATTGCTGAGCGATGACGTAGGTATTTACGGCAGCAGGCGTTGCCGAGAGTATGACTGCCGCCTGTGACCACAACGGCTCCATAGGAAATACGTTGGTGACCAGTGCAAACGTCAAAATGGGATTGACGACGGCTTTCAGCGTTGCAATCCATATCACCTCGCCCATATTGCCGATCAGTTTGTGACCGACGAGCGAAAGCCCCAAGGCGAATAGGGCCGCCGGCGCTACGGCGGCGCTCATAAGATCGAGATAATTGCTGGCCGCCTTAGGAAGCGGGAGTGCGGCCATTGAAAAAAGGATGCCGAGCAGTGGCGAGATCACCAGCGGGTTGCGCAATAGCATACCGGCCAAGTGCGCGGCCACACGAAGTGACGATGACCCTGAAGCGCGTGTGCCCTCCAAAACGGCAATGGTACTGCCAACAAACAATATGATGGAACTGAAGGAGGCAACGATTGTCGGCAGCGCTCCATCCGGTCCATAGGCCGTTAGAAGAAGCGGCAATCCCATGTAACCGTAATTCCCCCATCCAGCGGTCAGCCCGACCATGCTGAGCGTCGCCACATCATGATGGTGAAACCAAAGCCGTCCAACAATGAGTGCAACCAAAAGCGTCAATAGCGCGCCGCTGACGATGGCGCCGATGAAAGGCCAGTTAAAAATCTTGTCGCTGGGCGCCCGGGCCGTGAAGATGAAAAGAGCGCAAGGCAGCGCGAAATAAAACACGAAGCGGTTGAGAGCAGCGGCTGATTCAGGCCCCAACGCCTCGAAGCGCCCGGCAAGGTAACCGGTCAGGATGATGCCGAAGACGGGAAGAACGACGTTGATGAGGGCGTCCATAGGACGAACCTCTCGGGGTCAATCGGCAGCAATAGCACCGTACATCACATTAGAGCCGTGCCGAAGCAATGTCCGCTTTGGGTCATAAGCCGACATGTGCGGTGCAAAAGGGCATGTCCGCTTTACCCCCAAAAGCAGACATGTGCGATGCAACTGGGAAAGTCCGCTTTGGGCCAATAGCGGACAACCGTCGCGAAGGCGACAAACACTTGCTGTTTTAGTAGCTTGCATTACACGGCGCATACCAGTCGCAGAGTTGATCTACGTCTCACACATATGAAACAACGCGCGTCCGCAGCCTTATTCACTATTGCAAACTTGTCTCAGATGATACGTCCGTGGCAGAGCAAGCACCGCGGGCGCCGGCATTGGTGGCCGTGGCAAGCGGAACTTTATCCCGGTGCCCGTGTCGGATTGGTGCAGGCCGGGAATCTGGGCGACGTCGTGCACACGCTGCCGATGGCCGGCGCAATCAAGGCCGCCTGCCCGACCGCGACGATCGTATTCATCGGCCGGCGCTATACCGAATCCCTGGTGCGGGCTAGCAGGTACGTCGATGAATTTTTCGACGCCGAGTTGGCGAAGCGCGATGCAGACGCCGTTGCCGCGCAAAAGCTCGATATCCTGCTCAACCCGTATCGCTGGTCGGAAATCGCGCGCGCCGCGGTGCGCGCGAACGTGCCGGTGCGGATCGGCAACCTGCGCCGTCGCAATATCCTCCTCCTCAGGTGCAATCGTTTCGTCTTTTATGGCCGCGCCCGAACCGGACTGAATGAGGGCGCACTCAACATGCGCGATTTGCGAGCGCTCGGATTGCGCCTTGAACCTTCGAATGCGGAAATGGCGGCGCTTGCGGGCCTCTCTCGTCTCGAGCCGTTAACGGCCGAGCACCGCGCGCTTTTCGCTCCGGGGCATTTTCATCTCTTGCTGCAGACAAAGACGGACGGCCATGGGCGTGAATGGCCGCTCGAGCATTTCTTCACGCTTGTTCGCTTGCTGGCGGCCGAACGCGTTCAGGTCATCCTTAGCGGAACGGCGGCCGAGGGGGACACTGTGCGCACCGCCTGCCCGGCGCTACTAGCCGAGCCAAACGTGACGGACGCGTTCGGACGTTTTACCCTGCCGCAATTGTTGGCATTCATCGCGGCGGCCGACGGCATGGTCAGCGCAAGTACCGGCCCAGTGCATCTCGCCGCGGTGCTTGGCATTCATGCACTCGGCATCTTCCCCGGGCGGGACAGCTTAAACGGAAAACGCTGGTTCCCGCTCGGCCCGAAGGGCGAGGCCCTGCAAGCCGTCGAGTTTTGCCCGCGCAATGCGAAATGCGACCTGAGCCTCGGCGGATCGTGCCAGTGCACGATCTCGATCACGCCGCAAATGGTCTATGAGCGCGTGATGGCTTGGTCTAACGACCGAAAGCCGCTAGCCGTGCAACTGCCAAAGTCGCACGAGGACCGCAATTAGCAACCGTTGAGCAAGCATTTAATGTCCGCTTTGGGTCATAAGCGGACATTTGCGGCGCACCAACCCACGTCCGCTTTACTCCCAATAGCGACGGCGAAAGCGGATAATCTCAAGACCGCCCAGAAGCTGGTTAGATCGGAAAATGGTGGCTTATCGGAACCGAAAAATGCATGGCCTATGCCGTGTCCCTTAGCCCCGATACCGCAGCGCATGGACCAGCAAGCTAAACGCTGGTGTGTGGTGTCGGCGACTTGGGTAATACAGGTGGTAGCCTGAAAAAGTGGGACACCAATCGGCGAGCACTCGGACGAGTTGTCCTTTGGCGATGTGCTTCTTCACCATGTCCTCCGGCAGATAAGTCAAGCCGAACCCGGCGAGTGCCGCGTTGAGTCTGAGGACGATGTTATTGAACACTAACTGGCCTTCGACTCGCACTTTCAGCTCATGCCCGTTTTTCTCAAATTCCCATGCGAACAATCCGCCGTATGTAGGAAGGCGTAGATTGATGCAGTCGTGCGCGGTGAG
>DASSLE010000341.1:0-5318 GCA_035689725.1 Pseudolabrys sp. | reverse complement strand
AGGGATATCGATGGTTATGACGCAATCTGCGACCACCTGTTGGTGCTCGATCATGCCGCGCGCGACCGCGGCGCTCTGAACCGGCCGGCCGTGGTCGGCACATATCGGCTGCTACGACAGCCGCTGGCCCAAGAGTATGGTGGCTTCTATACCGCCGGCGAGTTCGGCATCAGCTCGCTGATCGCGCGCCACGACAATCTTCAATTCCTCGAGCTCGGCCGCTCCTGCGTGCTCGGTCCCTACCGCAATAAGCGTACTGTCGAACTTCTCTGGCATGGCATCCATTCGTACTTCTTGCAGAACCATTGCGATGTGATGTTTGGATGCGCGAGCCTCGACGGCGCCGATCCCAGCCGTCTCGCGTTGCCCCTTTCGTTTCTGCATCACTATGCGCCGACGCCGGATCCGTGGCGCGCGCGGGCATTGCCTGAGCGCTACGTTGAGATGAACCGGATGTCGAAGGAAGCAATCGACCCAAAAGAGGCGCTGCGCGTGCTGCCACCGCTGATCAAGGGCTACCTGCGGCTCGGCGCGTATATCGGCGACGGCGCAGTGATCGATCTTGAGTTTGGCACCACCGATGTGCTGATCGTGCTGCCAGTGTCGGCGATCAAGAAACGCTATTTCGATCATTTCGATCTCAGCCGCCGCGCGGCGTAACTCATCCGCTCGTCCCCGCGCAAGCGGGGGCCCAGTAGCCAGGTATCAAGTGGGTGAATTGTAACTCTAGATTCTCGCTTGCGCGGGAATGAGCGGAGCACCTTCGGTCACAATCTCCGCAACGAGACGTTCTCGACCAGGTGGCTTTCACTTTTCTTCAGTATGAGATCGGCTCGCTGCCGCGTCGGCAGAATGTTTTCGTGCAGATTGACAAGATTTATGCGCGACCAGATCGACGATGCGGTTCCAGTCGCATCCTCGTCTGATAAATTCGAATAGCGATGGAAGTACGACTTCGGATCGCGGAAGGCCGTGCCGCGCAAGGTCAAGAACCGGTCCACATACCAAGACTTGAGCACGTCCTCGTCGGCATCGAGATAGACCGAAAAATCGAAAAAGTCCGAAACGAACGGAATCGCCTTGCCGTCCTTCGGCAGGCGACCGGTCTGCAGCACGTTTAAGCCTTCCACGATCAGCAGATCCGGCCGGTCGATTTCGACCCACTGGTTCGGCATCACATCGTAGACCAGGTGCGAATAAATCGGTGCCCTTACCGGCCGACGGCCGGCCTTCACGTCAGAGAGAAAGCGCAACAGCGCCGGCAGATCGTAGCTTTCAGGAAAACCCTTTTTCTCCATCAGACCTTCGCGCTCGAGCACGCCATTGGGATAGAGAAAGCCGTCGGTAGTTATGAGATCGACCTTCGGCACGTTCGGCCAGCGCGCCAACAATGCTTGCAGCACGCGCGCGGTGGTTGACTTTCCGACCGCGACTGATCCTGCCACGCCGATGATGTAGGGCATCTTCACGTCGGTAGTGCCGAGGAATCGCTCCTGGGCGCGGAACAGCCTTTGGGTTGCCGCCACATACATCGACAGCAGCCGGGACAGCGGCAGATAAATTTCCTCGACTTCCTTTATGTCGAGCCGGTCGTGCAGCGAACGCAGGCGCGTGACCTCTTCCGAGGTCAGCGTCATTGGCGTGTCCTCGCGCAACGCCGCCCATTCCGCACGCGAGAAAGTGCGGTAGGGCGAGAGGTTTTCTTCGGTGCGCTGTTCCATGGTGCAATCAGCTACGTGGACGCGAGGCCTTTTCCTCGTGCCCGGTCTGCGCGGTGCGTTTTTCGAGCACCTCCTCGACTTCAGCCAGCGTGACGCCGCGCGCTTCCAGCAGCACTAGCAGATGATAAAGTAAATCGGCCGTTTCCGCGATCAGCCGACCCTTGTCTTCTTGTTGCACCGCCGCCAGACCGGTTTCGATGGCCTCTTCACCCAGCTTCTTGGCGCAATGTGCGACACCCTTGTCGAGGAGCGTGCGGGTGTAAGATTCCGCCGCACTCGCCTTGGCGCGTTCGTGCACCCGCTTTTCCAGATCGGCCAAGGTGAATTTGCCCATAGACGCCTCTTTGGGCGGCTCAATAGCACTGTTGGGTCTAAGGATCGAGCCGCATCGGCAGGCCCGCTTTCGCCATATGGGCCTTGGCCTCGCGGACACTGTGCTCGCCGAAATGAAAGATCGAGGCCGCCAGCACCGCGGTGGCGTGACCATCGCGGATGCCCTCAATCATGTGATCCAGCGTGCCTACCCCACCTGAGGCGATGACCGGCACGGTGATCGCATCCGCGATCGCCCGGGTGAGTGGAATATCATAGCCTTTCCTGGTGCCGTCGCGGTCCATCGAGGTTAAAAGAATTTCTCCAGCTCCCAATGCGACAACTTCCCTGGCATAGGCAATGGCATCAAGGCCGGTCAGGTTGCGGCCGCCATGGGTGAAGATTTCCCATCGATCTTGTTCGCCCGGCTTCGATACTTTCTTGGCGTCGATCGCCACCACGATGCACTGATCGCCGAATTTCTCTGCTGCTTCTTTCACGAAAGTCCGCCTGTTAACCGCCGCAGTGTTAATCGACACCTTGTCGGCCCCGCAGGTAAGCAACATTCGGATGTCGTCCACTGTGCGCACGCCGCCACCGACCGTAAGCGGCATGAAGCAGGCTTCCGCCGTGCGTGTAACCACGTCGTAGATCGTGTTACGATTTTCATGGCTCGCAGTGATGTCAAGGAAGCAGAGTTCGTCGGCGCCAGCCGCGTCATACACAATGGCAGCCTCCACCGGATCACCTGCGTCGCGCAGATTGACGAAATTGATGCCCTTTACTACGCGGCCGTCTTTTACGTCGAGGCAAGGAATGACACGGACTTTGAACATCAGGCGGCTGTCCTCGCGGCGCGGATCAGTTTGAGCGCCTCTGCAGGCTCAAGTCGACCATCATAAAGCGCGCGGCCAACAATGGCGCCGGCGAGCTTTTTCGCGCGCGGCTCCAGCAACCGCTTGATGTCCTCAATGGAGGCAAGACCCCCGGAGGCGATCACCGGAATGGAAATCGCGTCGGCAAGCGCAATTGTTGCGTCGAGATTGAGACCCTGCAGCATGCCGTCGCGCGCAATGTCGGTATAGACGATCGCCGCCACTCCAACATCCTCGAAGCGCCGGGCTATTTCGAGCGCCGACAATTCCAAGCTTTCCGCCCAACCCTCGACCGCGACTTTGCCGTCGCGCGTATCGAGTCCCACCGCGACGCGGCCGGGGTAGTCGCGGGCTGCCTGTTTGACAAAGGGTGGATCGCGCACTGCGGCAGTGCCAATGATAACACGTGTAACGCCCTTCTCCAGCCAGCTCTCGACAGTTGCGGTATCGCGCACACCGCCGCCGAGCTGCACTGGAATGCTCACCGTTTCGAGAATGTGATCGACCGCAGCAGCATTCATCGGCTTGCCAGCAAAGGCGCCGTCGAGGTCGACAATGTGCAAATATTCGAAGCCCTGTTGCTCGAAGGTGTGCGCCTGCGCAGCCGGGTCGCGATGGAAAACAGTCGCGCGCGTCATATCGCCCTGCTCCAGCCGAACGGCAAGGCCTTCCTTGAGGTCGATGGCGGGGAACAGGATCACGGCTGCCATTTCAAAAAATTCGCAATGAGTGCGAGACCCAGCCGCTGGCTCTTCTCGGGGTGGAACTGCGTGCCAACCATGTTGTCGCGGCCAACGATGGCGGTGAGCGGCCCGCCGTAATCGGCCTGCGCGACCAGATCGCCGCGCTGCAACGGTTTAAGTTCGTACGAGTGCACGAAATAGGCGTGCAGGCCATTAGCGCCCGTCGGGATGCCTTCGAGCAGCGGGTGCGGCTTGATCACGTTCAAGGTATTCCAGCCCATGTGTGGAATTTTCAAATCTGGATCAGACGGCGCGATGCGATCGACCTCGCCGGCGATCCAGCCCAAACCCGGCGTGACCTGATATTCACGTCCACGCTCTGCCATCAATTGCATGCCGACGCAGATGCCGAAGAACGGCCTGCCCTTCTTGCGGACACTTTGCTCGAGTGCGTCGACCATGCCCGCAATTTCGTGGAGCCCACGCCGGCAATCGGCAAATGCGCCGACGCCGGGCAGAACAATGCGGTCAGCGCGTGATACCGCATCGGGATCGCTGGTGACCGCAATTGGCTGCTCGTGTCCGCTCTCGCGCGCGGCGCGCTCGAAAGCCTTGGCCGCCGAATGCAGATTGCCGGAGCCATAGTCGACGATGGCGACGCTCACCGCTGAGCTCCCGGCTTGGGGAATAAGCCGATAACGTCGGATGGTGACGGGGGCCCACGCCATACCGGCGTCGAATATCTTGGCTCATGCGAAGCCGGCGGAGTGGCCGAAGCATTAGCGGCATGCTTGCTCCATTCGGCAAAGAAGCGCCGCTCGGCCAGTTCGACATCACCAACGACGAACCCGAGCGTAGTCCAGCCGCGGCGCGCCAGGGTCCAGCGCCAGACGCTGGATGCCTCGAAGCCGACCAGCAAGGCGATCAACAACCCGACCAGAAATTGTGTATTGGCTGACGCGCGCAGCAGAGCGAGCCCCACGCCGATCAACCCATAGCCGACAACATAGATCACAAAAGCCAGCCACAGCCGGTGCAGCAGTAGCCATAACGGTGCCAGCACGAAGGCCCAGACATGAAAGCCGTCGCGCACGAACAGGAAGCGCTCGGGAGCGCTCATTGTCTCGCCTTGACGCGGCGGAGGTGCGTGCACGGTGTAAGTGGGCATTCTTTTACTCTACCAACATCATCCCGTCGTTTCGCTCAGGGTGACGGCAACAATTCGGTCAGCCGCCCAGGGAGCCTTTCGTAGACGGCACTTCATCCTTGGCGCGCGGATCGATCGCCACGGCCGCACGCAACGCGCGCGCCAAGCCTTTAAAGCACGACTCGGCAATATGATGATCGTTACTGCCGTACAGCATCTCGGCATGCAACGTGATGCCGGAATTCATGGCGAAAGCCTGAAACCATTCCTGCACCAACTCGGTGTCAAACTCACCGACTTTGTCGCGTACGAATTCGGCCTTGAACACCAGAAATGGCCGTCCGGAAATGTCGACGGCGACGCGCGTCAACGCCTCGTCCATTGGCACGTGCACGTCGGCGTAACGCGTAATGCCCTTCATGTCGCCGAGTGCCTGTTTCACCGCCTGACCGAGCGCAATGCCGACATCCTCCGTGGTGTGGTGATGATCGATGTGCAGATCGCCCTTGGCTTTGACCGTGATGTCGATGCGCGAATGACGCGCAAGCAGGTCGAGCATATGGTCGAGGAAGCCGATGCC
>DASSLE010000340.1:0-3405 GCA_035689725.1 Pseudolabrys sp. | reverse complement strand
GAAGGCTGGCACAGCGATGTGTCGTGCGATCTCGAACCGCCAATGGGCAGCATTCTCTATATCAAGCAGTGTCCGCCGCATGGCGGCGATACTTTGTTCGCCAGTATGTATGCCGCCTACGATGCATTGTCGGACCGTATGAAGGCCTATCTCCACGGGCTTACCGCGGTCCACGACGGAGAGCCGGTCTATCGCGGCCTGTATGCGAATGCGGGCGTTGCCGATAAACCGGCCTATCCGCGCGCTGAGCATCCTGTTGTGCGCACGCATCCGGTGACGGGAAAGAAGGCGCTCTATGTGAACCGCGGCTTCACGCACCACATCGTTGGCATCCCGCGCGACGAAAGCGACGCCATGCTGGCCTATTTGTATCAGCACGCCGAGAATCCGCTCTTCCAATGCCGCTTCCGCTGGACCGAGAATGCAATCGCCTTCTGGGATAATCGTTGTGCCCAGCATCGCGCGATGTGGGATTACTGGCCGCATACACGCTCAGGCAACCGCGTCACGGTGAAAGGCGAGCGTCCGTTCTGACGTAGGACGGACCCTGGCAATGGCGGCGGAGAGGTTATCGCGAGCTCACATCCAGCCACCGCCATCTCTGCCACGGTTCGCGACGCTCGCTTCTTCTAGATCCAGTTCGTATTCGATACGGCGGCGTGCCTCGTCAGTTATCTTGCCATCGCGCAAAAGCTGATAGATGAATTCGCGCTCGGCATCGATCAGCTCTTTCTTGATCGTGGCGCTTTGGCGCATGTACTCAAGCCCGTCGTTCATGTCGTTCGGCAGGATCTGCCTTCGGCTCTGGTTGCGCGTGCGCAACAGCGCGATGACCTCATCGGGCAACTCGCGCTCTTCGACAAACTTGTCCAAACGCTTTTCCACCTCTTCAAGCGCCGACACGCGCGACTCGAGTTCGGACCGTATTTCACCGGCGCGCTCTTCCTGACCGATGCGTGCAACACCGAGCCAGCGCACGACCAGCGGCAGCATCGAACCTAGGCCGACAAGCGTGATGATGATCACGCCGAAGGTCACGACAAGGATGAGCCCACGGTGCGGAAATGGCTGGCCGTTGTCGAGCGCATATGGAATCGCGAGCGCGGCGGCGAGCGAAACCACGCCGCGTACGCCGGTGAAGGCAATTATAAAGGGCCCTTGCCATGGCGGCGACGGATCGCGTTTCGCCAGCGAGGCGCTGGCCCAACGCGGAATATAGGTCGCCGGGAATACCCAGATAAAGCGCGCCGCGATCGCGATCAACGTCGTCAAGACGGTAGCAATCACCAATTCGCGGGTAGGTACGACTTGCGCCTCGTCCAGTAGCGCGCGCACCTGCGAGCCGGTGAGGAGGAATACGAGGCCTTCGATGAGATAGACCAGTAAATCCCAGAAAAAGATGCCTTGTAGCCGCGTGGCCGAGGATATCAAGCGCGGCCCGATCCAGCTCACGTAGAGCCCGCACGCGACGGTCGCCAGCACGCCTGAGCCACCGAGATGTTCCGGCACCCAGAAGGCGAGATAGGGCGTCATCAGCGACAGCGTTATTTCGACACGCGGCTCGCGCGCCCATTGCCGCAGACGCAAGCTCAGCCAGCCAACCGCAATGCCATATAGAATTTCCCCAACCACGATCAGCGCGAACGTGCCTGTCGCTTCCGGCAGTGAGAACGTGCCAGTCACCGCCGCCGCGACCGCAAAACGGTAGAGAATCAACGCGGTCGCATCGTTGGCGAGCCCTTCGCCTTCCAGCACGACAAGGAGCCGCCGCGGCAACGCGAGCCGCTGCGCAACTGCCAGCGGTGCAACCACGTCAGGCGGTGCTATGAGCGCGCCGAGCAGAAAGCCGATCGCCCATTCGAAATTCAGAAAGTAGTGCGCGGCAGCAGCAACGGCGCAGGTGGTGAACACTACGCAGCCGAAGGCAAGCAGCGTGATTGGGCGCAGATTGAAACGGAAGTCGCGCCAGCTCATGGAGACGCCAGCGGAATAGATCAGTGGCGGCAGAATCACCAGCAGTACGACTTCCGGCGCGAGCTCGACTTTCGGCAGACCAGGTATGAACGCGATGCCAATTCCCGCGATTACAAGCAGGATCGAGGGTGCAACATTCAGCCGCTTTGCAGCAACCGCGACCGCTGCCAGCAGCCCCATCATGAACAGCAGCGTCTGTACAGTCGCGGTCATCGCTTCAAGAACTTACAAGTTCACGCGGTCAGATCAGGTTGGAAACGATGTTTACGGTCAAGGCGAACACGGCGACATTGAAAAAGAACGCCAGCGCGCCATGCACCGTCACGATGCGGCGGATAACTTTGCTGGTAATTACGACGTCCGAGACCTGCGAGGTCATCGCAATGACGAGCGAAAAATAGAGAAAGTCCCAATAGTCCGGTGCTTGCCGGCCGGGAAACGTCAGCCCGCCGATCGCGTTATCAACGCGTTCTCCGTAGTACTCGTGAGCGTAGTGAAGCGCAAAGATCGTGTGTACGAAAGCCCATGACACCAAGATGGTGGCCATCGCGAGTGTAACTCCAAGCCCGCTGCGTGGCTGCCCGGAGACTTTGGCAATGCCAAGCTCCGCGATGATCGCGCCCATGATCGCCAGTCCGGAGAGGCCGGTGAGAACCAGCAGAGCGAGCGCACCTTCGTCATCCTCGGCGGCGCGGCGCCGAATCTCGGCGATGCCACAGGTGACCATCAACTGATAGGCCAATGCGAGATACAGCACGACGCCGATGTCCCAACCGAGCAGCAGCTTGGTCGCCATGCTCCAATCGGTCATCGCCAGACCGAGAGTCACCGCCATGCCGATGGCGATTGAAATCAGCAATCGCGCATGCAATCGCGCGAGGCGGACCGGCATAACGGGTCGATCGGCAATCTTGCGGGCCACTAGGCTGCTTCCTCTAAATCGTTCGCTCGGCAATGAAACGGGCGGCGGCGCGCAAAGTATCGGTTTTCGCGCCGAACGGCGCCAGCGCAGCATCCGCTTGCGCGACCAGCTCTTTGAGGCGCGCGCGCGCTCCGGTAGTCCCTAGCGCGGCAACCAGCGTAGCCTTGCCGGCGGCTGCGTCTTTGCCGGCAGCCTTGCCCAGCGTCTTCGCATCGCCTTCTACGTCGAGCAGATCATCTGCAATCTGAAAAGCCTGGCCTATTGCCGTGCCATAGCGGTCGATGCTGGCGTGCGCGGCGGCATCAGCCTGCCCAAGGATTGCTCCGGCGCAGCACGCGAAGCGAATCAGCGCGCCGGTTTTCATCGCTTGCAGGTTTGCGATTTCCTTTTCGGTCATGGCGCGCTTTGGCTCGAAGCGCCCTTCGGCGGCGAGATCGAGCATCTGTCCGCCGGCCATGCCGCCGAGGCCGGAAGCGCGCGCGAGTTCCGCGACGAGCGCGACCCGCACC
>DASSLE010000339.1:0-2130 GCA_035689725.1 Pseudolabrys sp. | reverse complement strand
CGAAATCATTGGTCAGCACTTTTCGCGATTCTACACCGAGGAAGACCAGAAAGCTGGCCGGCCGGCTCATGCATTAGAAACCGCCGCCCGTGAGGGAAAATTCGAGGCCGAAGGCTTGCGCGTCCGCAAGGACGGGTCGCGTTTTTGGGCACATGTCGTCATCGATGCCATTCGCGACGACGGGGGAAACATTATCGGTTTTGCGAAGATTACACGCGATGTTACTGAGCGCAGGGATGCTCAGGAAAAACTCGAAAAGATGCGTGAGATCTCGCTCCAGTCGCAGAAGATGGAGGCGATCGGCCAGCTCACCGGCGGCATCGCCCACGATTTTAACAACCTGCTGACGGCGGTGCTTGGCAGTCTCGAACTGCTGCGCAAGCGTTTGCCCGACGACCCTAAAACCGTGGCGTTGCTTGAAAACGCAGCCCAGGGTGCGCAGCGGGGCAAGACCCTGACCGAGCGCATGCTAGCATTCGCTCGAAGTCAGGAACTCAAACCGGAAGTGCTAGACATTCCCGAACTCTTGCGCGGGATGACAGAGTTGCTTCAACGGTCCCTTGGACCGTCGCTCAAGATAGAGACCCGTTTCCCGCTCGCTCTCGGATCGGTCGAGGCGGACGCCAACCAGCTGGAGATGGCGCTGCTGAATCTCGCCGTCAATTCCCGCGACTCCATGGAAGATGGCGGAGAGATCATCATAGCCGCTCGGCAAGAAAGTATCAGCGTCGGCCAAAGCACCCTATTGAAGCCTGGTCCCTACATTTGCCTCAGCGTGGAGGATACCGGTGAAGGGATGGATGAAGAGACGCTGCGCAAAGCGGTGGAACCTTTCTTTACAACGAAGGGGCCTGGCAAAGGCACCGGCCTCGGCCTTTCGATGGTGCACGGGTTCGCCGAACAATCCGGGGGCCGTTTCACCTTGCACAGCCAGAAAGGCAAAGGCACGACCGCTGAGCTTTGGCTACCGGCTGCCAGAATTTCCACACAGGCGGTCGCCCCCACCCGTTTCGAGCAAGGCGCCCCAGCGAAGGTACTCCGCCCGCTTAGGGTCTTAGCCGTGGACGACGACGCCCTCGTTCTCATGAACACGGTGGCCATGCTCGAAGATCTTGGTCACTCCGTTTATGAGGCTTACTCCGGCAGGGAAGCGCTCGAAATTCTCCGGCGCGAAGATTCCGTCGACTTGGTCATTACTGATCAAGCCATGCCGCAAATGACTGGGACACAACTCGCCAAAGCCATCAAGCACGAATGGCCGGATATACCTGTCCTGCTCGCGACTGGCTATGCAGACCGTGCTCCAGGGGACGATATAAGTTTGCCGCAGCTAACGAAGCCTTATCTCCAGGGCGAACTCGCGGACGCAATAGTGCGTGTTAATCCCGCGCGTCGAAAGGACGACCGGGTCGTCCCACTCCGCACCCGATCAGGTCCCGCAGCCTAGCCTCGGCTAACATTGGCGCACAGGGACAATGGTGGCACTTGGACGACAAAGGCGCCCGAACCGGCAGGTCTTCAGTAACAGTTTAGGGAATGTCCGCTTTAGGCCAAAAGCGGACATCGCGTTATGGTTTGAAATACCGGAAAAGGCCGCCAGCACTAACGGACATGACGGAAAACGTCCACCGCCAACAGAAGCTTTATCGCGAATGTGCGCGGTTGTTACGACGATTTGGTGCCCTTAGTCCGCCGCGAAGTCTTAGCCCTCGCCGACGATCTAGTCTTATTATATGCCTTCCCGGCTGAGGGCTGAAGACTGGGTGACCGTCCGGGCAGATACTCGAGCGCCGCTTGCGCGAGTTGCGGCACGGCGTTCGTGAATTCCGGCGACAATTTCTTGATACGTTTCAACGATGCGCCACTAGTGAGCTTGCCCGCGACCGTTCCGATTCCGAAGGCGATTGCAGCGGTCAACCTGGGTTTCTCGTTTATGAATGCCCAGAAATCGTTGCCGTATGATTTTTGTCCGACTTTTGCCACCGCTGACTCCCAAACGTTAGACGCTTCACTGGCGCTTAATGCTGAATGGCGTGAAGATGATCGTTCAGTATCGGGTCGACGCGCGCAAAGAAAACGCGCATGTCACTGGCCCTTTTTACTCGCGCTGATTAGAACGAATGCCGTACC
>DASSLE010000338.1:0-3347 GCA_035689725.1 Pseudolabrys sp. | reverse complement strand
GACAAGCAACCTCGACATTTTCCACCACAGTCATGCCGGCGAATGGTCGTGCAAGTTGAAAGGTACGCGCGAGCCCACGATTGACGATTTGGTACGGTACAAGGCCTGCAAGCGAGTGGCCATCGAACAGGACTGAACCGCCGTCTGAGCGGATGAATCCGGTCAAAAGATTGAACATTGTCGTCTTGCCGGCGCCGTTCGGTCCGAGAACCCCCGTGATCGAGCCAGGCTGCAGATCGAACGACACATCCTTGACGGCATGGAGGCCAAAAAAGTGTTTGTTCAACCCCCTCACCTCCAGCAGTGCCTTCATGAGAACATGACCCGGATGCGTCGCCACAGCGGAGCAATCGCGCCCTGCGGCAAGAAAAACAGAATGACCACAAGTACGAGGGTATAAACCCATAATCGGTATTCGCTCAGGCCGCGCAGTGTTTCCGTCAGAACATTGAGCAAGAGCGCGCCTCCGATTGGGCCGTAGATCGATCCCATGCCGCCGACATAGACCATGATGATAATGTTGATCGACAAGAGCACCGTAAATAGATCCGGTCCGACTTGCAGCTGATAATGTGCGTAGAGCGCGCCGCCGAGCCCAGCGATCGCAGCGCTGATCATCAGTGAGACGATCTTGTAAAAGGTCACATTGATGCCGGCAGCCTGGCACGTCGCTTCGTCGCCGCGGATCGCGCGCAAGATGAGACCCCAGGGAGAATTGGCGACTAATTTGAGGAGGACGGCGCTCGCGACTAGAATACTGAGCGTAAAGTAGTAATAGGCCAGCGTTGAATCGAGGATCGGAAATAAGCCATTGAGGCCGTCTTGGCCGCCCGTATAACGCGAGAAAATGATGGTGAGGTTCTGCATCACGGCTGATGCCGAGAGCATGGCGAGCGCGAAATATGGGCCGCGCAGCCGCAAGGTTGGGAAACCCATCAGGAGACTGAACAGCACCGCGATAACTGGCGCTGCAAGAAGACTCCACCAGGGGCTGGCGCCAAAATTCACATTGAGGAAACCAGCGGTATAGGCACCTGCGCCAATAAACAGCGAGTGGCCGAAATTTTCGCGGCCGGTCAAGCCTGACATGAAGTCCCAGCTTGCTGCCCACATGCCGTAGCACAGCGCGACAGTCATTACGCCGACGATGTAACTTGATCTGAATACCAGCGGTATCGCCGCCAACACGGTTACAGCGAGCAATGCACCAATCCAATCGACCTTACTAATAGTCATGCCCCCGCCCTCTGCCCGCCCGCATCAGGCAGGCGACGTCTTGCAAAAGTCGGTTGCGCTCATTTCAGAAGGCAGCGCGCTTGCCGAAGAAGCCGGCAGGACGCAGCACAAGGGCAACAAGAACGGCAGCAACCGAGACGATCTGGGACCATTCAATCGATACCTTGAAGGCGATGATGGTCTCCGAATAGCCAAGCAATAATGCTCCGACGATGCTGCCGGGAATTGATCCCAAGCCTCCGACGACGACGATGGCGAAGGCCTTCACCAGCGGCAGCAGGCCCATACTGGGAATCACGGTCTGAAATGGCGCCACAAGCACTCCGGCCACCGCCGCCATGCCAGCAGAGACTCCCATCACGATTGAATACATGCGATCGGCAGGAATACCCATGTACTGTGCCGCTTCAGCATCTTGTGAGACGGCAAGGATCGCCGAACCCAGGCGGGTGAACTGCAAAAAAGCCCACAAGCCAATCAGAACGACAATGCCGCCCGCCAAAGCAAGCAAGCGTTGACCGCTGATATCCACTCCGGAAAGGTGATACGTAACATCAACCAGCGAAGGCACGTTGCGCGCCTCTGATCCGAAAATAAGCAGCAACACCTGCTCGATCATGAGCGCAACAGCAAGTGTGATCAGCAACACCGCGAGCATAGAGCGGCGCAGCGGGCGCACCAGAACACGTTCGATCAAAACTCCCAGGATGCCAACCAACAGCACTGAAATGATTGCAGCGAGCCAGAGCGGTAGGTGCAGGTTAGCGGTCAGCGTGTAAACACCATACGCGCCAAGAGCGTAAAAGGAACCGTGCGCCAAATTAAGAATCCGCGCGACACCAAAGATCAGAGTGAACCCCACGGCGAGCAACGCGTAGATCGAGCTGATGACGGCGCCATATATTAAGATCTGAAGCAAGATCGACCGTACCCTTCAATTGTTGACGCCGTTCATCCGCAAACAGCTTACGGCATGATCATGGATTGTTGTGGGATTACCCAGCGAAATAGCCGTTCTTGTCTCACAGGACCGGCGTGGTTGCAGAGGCAACCCTCGCCCACCCGCGCCTCGCAGGTGGGCAGGGTGCCTTCCACTCAAGGAATCAATTGCCGAGCCAGGGCGGGTTGATCATCTTGCCGGTGGCCAATTCCTTCGGCCAGACAACAACGCGGTCGCCATTGTCCTGCCATTGCACAAATAACTCATTGACGAAGCCAGGTCCGTCTTTCACGTCGTGCGTTTCATCGAATTGCACGCGACCACGCACGCCGACATAGTCGGTTTTTTCCAGCTCTTTGATTACTTTGTCAGTCTCGGTACTGCCCGCCCGTTTGACCGCCTCAGCATAAATAAAGACAGCGTCATAGGCGCCGGGCGCAGTGTAAACCGGCGGACGATTGTTGAGCTTTATAAATTTATCCCACCAGGCAACGGTGCTCGGAGTGAGCGGCGCGCGTACGACGAAATTTGCCGACACTTCCGCGATAGACTTGCCGCCAACGCGGTTGAAGAAATTTGCGTCCATGCTCTTTACGTCAATGCCGCCGATCGGCACCGGGACTTTCGCATCGTACCATTGCTTGACAAAGACGTCGGACGCGCCGTGGGAAATAATCAGGATAAGGTATTGCGCACCGGTGTCTTTCAGCTTGGCAAATATTGGCGAGAAATCGGCTGTCTGCACGTCGAAAAATTCGGCAAGTGGCACTTCAAGGCCTGCCGACTCGGCACCCTTTTTGATCGAGGGCACCATATCCTGCACCCATTTTGCATTCTCGCCGAGGATCGCGATCTTCTTCAGCCCGAGGTCGCCCTTTAGCTTCCCACCGATGAAATCGATGAGGGCGTTGGCCTGCTTGGCCGAATTGATGGGGTTCACACGGAAAAGGAACTTGTAGTGCTCGTAGTCATCCTTGACCTTCTGCTGAATGGCAGGCGAAGCCGAGCCAATGCCGAGGAAGATTGTTTTTGCGCGTGAGATGTGTGGCAGCTCGCCAAGTGTCACACCGGAATCGTAGCCGCCAATGAGTACGTTGACGCCCTCTTCTCCGGTAAGCTTGTTGACCGCGGCAATGCCGACCTTTGGGCCTTCGGAGGCCGCTTCTCCCTC
>DASSLE010000337.1:0-8116 GCA_035689725.1 Pseudolabrys sp. | reverse complement strand
GATGGCGGGCCACCCGGCTGCTGCTACAAGGCTAGGTGCCAATTATCCATGCGCTCTAAGCGTCATGGCTACACCCATCGCTAAGAACACTAAGACGATGGCCGGGTATATAACGAGCGCAGCATCGAACCGCAGATAGCGCGGGGTTACGCCGTGCTTCGGCATCCCGATGAAAATTAGGACCACACCAACAGCGAACAATCCTACGCCCATTGAAATGTCGCCGAACATTGACATGACGTTTGTCCCCTATGTGGCTATCTGACCTATCTACGGCGCTGCATTGTCCAAATGCAAACGACGGCTTTCGCGCTTTGTCCGCTTTTGTAGCGGCTCACAACAATCCCCGCCAAACTTTGCTCAGGCACACTAAAAGGCCCCAGTCTGAGCAGTGGCAACTGTTCGGCTGGGGCCTCTCCCGGCCCGCCCCTTTGTATTATCGAAAAAAGGAAGAGCTGGTGGGCTTCCTGCTTGCCACCGCGAAAGTCTTCCGCTTTGAGGTAGGTCAATCAAATGAAACGAGATAGGGCCGCTATTACAATGGGGATTCCATGATTATCAGTATCGCCAAAATCGGGAGAGAGACGATAAGGCTGGAAAGAATAAACGAAACCACCATCTCGCTTATGAGATGCCCATGCATTTGATGGAGATGGTTTCTCATCGGTGCCGTATCGCATGTAATTAAATTGGATCACCTTCATCCCTCTAACCAGCGGCGGGCCTACTGGTTCCAAGCGTCGCGCTCTGTCTCAATCGAATTGGGGTGTTACAGGCTGTTACGGGCCGCCAAAATACCCGTAACAATGAAAACCCTTGCGGCACAATGAGTTTTGAGGGGTGTTATAGGTGAGTTGAGGAAAAGCTCGACTGCCTGCCTATTCGTGTGTGGGCTCAGAACGAAGCCTTTCGTGGGTCGTTAGAGGATCGCGATGAAAACAATCGTACCCGTTGTTACGGCTGCTGTGCTTGCACTTGCGTTGATACCGGCCAGCGCGGCGCCTATGCACCACAAGCGTCACACAAAGGCTGCCACTGCTGCACAGCCACAGATTGCTTGCACCGTCGTCGGCTGCATCCCGGTTCCGCGCGGCTGCCATCCCGAGATGGGCTACACGCCGGGCGGAACGCCAACCGGTTTTGATGTGGCGGTATGTCCGAACTACACGCTTTACGGAAACCAGCCGCTAACCGAAACGCGTGGCAGTCCATGTCCGCTATTGGCACAAAGCGGACATCGAAAACAAGCAGAAGCTAATAGGTCGGTATCACTGCGGTCACAGCAAGCCATCGCGTTCCGGTGCTTGCGGGCGCTGGTTTAGGGCTTCACGGTCCAAAGGCCGCCCATTGCGATAGCAATTGCGACACCCCCGAATGCGAGGACAACAAGGGCAGCTGCGCTCGGCACCGCAGCTCGGCCGCCGGCAAATGAGGCTGCATAGCCTGCCTTGAGCAAATTATTGGAGGACGCGGCGATGAGGATAGCCGCCGCAATCGCATCACTTGGAATCCCTAAAGTGCCACCTTGCGCCAAATTGAGAACGAAGGGGTCGATATCGGTAATCCCGATTACGGCAGCGAGCCAATAGACACCGGCAATGCCGAATTCCGCCGTGACCCACGTCGACAGTAGTGAGGTGAGAACGAACAGAATCGCAAAAATGGCTGCAGCGCCAAGTTCGAGGGGATTCTGGCTGACCGGTTTGCGTTGTGGCTCCAATGGCGACGGTCGCAGAAACCAATATTGCAGTGAGCAGATCAGCACTGCAGCCAACGAAAGGCCAGCCAGTGGAATTAAGAGACGTCGTGCAAGCGTAAAGTTGAAGACAGCCACGATTGCTAGGATGCGCAGATACATAATCCCCGTGGCCAGAGTGATCCCAGCTTGTGCGTGCCTTCGTAATGATTCGTCGGATTTGGCTTGGCGCGCCAAAACAACGGTCGTCGCCGTGGATGAGTAAAGGCCACCCAGAGCTGCCATCCACAGGCCGCGCGCTGCTGGCGCCCAGTAGCGTTGGGCAAGATAGCTTGCATAGGAAAGCGTGCAGACGACGACCAATGCGAGCCAAGCCTGATGTGGGGTGATGCTCGTCAGTGTTGTCACAGGTTCGGTCGGAAGCAGCGGAAGGATGAGGCCGGTTAGAATTAGAAATTGGCCCGCCGTAAAGATCTCCTTCATCTCAACGCGACGTGCCAGCTCGTGAAGTCGTTCACGACCAGTGAGGAGCAAAACCGCGGCTACCGTGGTTCCGACAGCTATCCAATTGGGCAATGCCAATGCGATTGCGCCGAGCAAATAGGCGTGAACGTTGAGAAGTAAAACCACGAGGCCAACACTCGGCTCTGCTTGTTCGTCGTGTTCGCGAATATGCTCGCGGTAAAAGATGGCGAGCCAAGCCCCGAGCACCAGAAGACCCCCGGTGTACGGAATGAGATGTACTGGATCGAAGAGGTAAAGCATACCTCCGGCCAGTGCAAGTAAAGGGAACGTGCGAACGCCGCCTGGACGTTTCACCCGTGCCTGGGCGAAGAAATCCTCGAACGCCAAGCCAAGAAAAAAGCTCAATCCGAGAAGCAGACCCAAGCTTTCAAATGAAGGAGCGGCGCTCATGAGTGTACGCTCAGGTGCGGACTTAAATTGAAGCGACGCCACTCATGCGGGTGTTACAAAAATTTGACCGATGCCACGGCATGGCAAGCGCCAGGTGCAAATTTACCGAGCCATTCCTATAATTGCCATAGGGGGTTTGGGCCAAAGGGAAAGGGAAAGCGAGCGCATCGTTCACCAGTGCGAAAACTGCGGGATGATCATCACGATCGTGCTGCCGGTGACAAAGATCAATTGATTGTCACTTATTGGCACAAAGCGGACGATCCGACCGCACCTGCCTTTGTCCGCTATTGGGGTAAAGCGGACAAGTACGAGCGTCGGTTTCGACCAGCTAGGTCGCGAATGACCCAAAGCGGACATCGGGCTGTGTGGACAACTAGAGCTGGCCGACCGAGCGAAAGGCTAACCTCAGCCCCGTGCGCCTCAATCCTTTTCGCGAGTAGTTTCAAACTGGCCCGTGTCGCCAGCACACAATCAACAATCGACCAAGCTGTGACGCGCAACACATCGCGGCCGGGAACATCTGTTTAGATTTAGAATCAGAAAACCAGTTAAGGGAGGCATCCATGGTCGGATTTGAAATCGTGGGTTTGGCCCTTTTGGCCCTGTGTTTCACGGCATTGCAGTTTGCTTGGCTCGTGGCATCCGCGCGGGCTTAGTACCAAATGGCCGTTTGGGACAAATACCTGTCAAAGGCTGCTGAGTTTTTCGAGAAGGCCGAAGCCGAAGTAAATGGCGAAAAACGAGTAGGCTTTGAGAACTTAGCGCGCGCATATCTCCGCCAGGCGGAACAGGCCATGCGCAATATCGAAAAGCCGTGAACAAAGCCGATCTGGCACATGGATAACGCCACGCTTCTCATCATTATTATTGTACTCGTAATTCTGGCATTTGGCGGCGGCTGGCGGTACGGGCCGCGGACGCTGGTTCTAGACGAGGTTGGTCGCAAGTTTTTGCAGCCCTGAGGACATATCGATGGACAACAGACACAAACGCGGCAAGTCCGATCGTATCCGTGCCGCTCGCGGCCAGGATTACGAGGTCAGCTACGTCGCTCGGAAATTTCGGCTTAGCATCGCAACGGTACGCGACGTCATCGAGCGTGTTGGCAATTTGCGCTCGAATGTCTATGCCGAGCTTCGGCGTCTGGTCGCGCGGCGGCGCAAACGAAACCGGCTGCGAGCTGCGCGTTGAGTATCATTCCAGGTCGCTACCCACCGATGACCGGTCAGATCAGCGTGCATGTTTTCAATCAGATTATTACTCGATCATTTTAACATAACGTGACGCGTCAAAATCTTCCTCGGCCACTGGCTCTGGCAATGTGAAAGACGAACACACCGTCGCGGCGTCGTCCGACCAGTTCACGCCGTCGCTATTTCCTCGGCGTCATTGTCGCCCTGAACCTTCTGATCATTGCTTGGGTCTTGTTCCTAGCGATCAGGGGCATAAACGAATTGAAAAAAGAAGAACCTCCGGCGCCTGCCCCAGGGCGGACACCAGAAGTAAAGCTCCTCACGGAAATTCGCGACTTGCTGAAAAAGTAACAGCCTTGCAGGCCGTAACGATGTCCGCTTTTGGCCCAAAGCAAACATCCCTAGTTGCACCGCACATGTCCGCTTCCGGGGGGGTAAAGCGGACATCAGGCGGACATGCGGCAATGTCCGCTAATGACCCAAAGCGGACATGTCACACATGTTAGTTCGGTTCTAATGTAGCTGGGTGACCCTTCGCCGCTAACCTGCGTTGATCCAGGTCAATGCGCTACTGAAAAAAAGCCGTTCAACTTTTATTTCGCGCGAGTGGGCACGGGGGGTGATTTAATGGTCGAGGTCGTCCAAATCGACCGGAGGCTCGCCGCCATAATGGCGGGCGACGTTGCTGGCTACAGTCGTTTGATGGGCGTTGACGAAGAGGGAACCCTTCAACAGCTGAAAGCCTGTCGGAAGGAATTGGTTGATCCTAGAATTGCCGAGCACCGTGGCCGTATTGTCAAGACCACCGGCGACGGGATGTTGGTGGAATTCGTCAGTGTCGTCGACGCGGTGCGTTGCGCCGTCGACATTCAGCGTGGCATGGCCGAGCGCATTGCCGAGGTGCCAGCCGATAGGCGCATCCAGTTCCGCATTGGAATCAATGTCGGCGATATCATCAGCGACGACAATGATATTTATGGCGACGGCGTCAATGTAGCGGCTCGGCTGGAAGCGCTCGCCGACCCAGGCGGGATCATGGTGTCACGCAGTGTCCACGACCAAGTGCGCGATAAGCTCAGCTTCGGTTTCGAGGACATGGGCGAACAAATAGTCAAGAACATCGCGCGTCCGATTGGCGTCCACCGTGTCTCCCTCGCCGAAAGTGCCCCGTCGGGTACGTTCAAATCCACCGTGGTTGCAGAGTCATCGACCGCCAATCGGCCGTCGATCGCGGTACTGCCGTTCGCCAACATGAGCGGCGACCGGGAGCAGGAATATTTCGCCGACGGTATTTCCGAAGACATCATCACAGGTCTGTCGAAACTACACTGGTTTTTCATCATCGCCCGCAATTCGTCGTTCACCTACAAGGGAAAGGCGGTAGACGTGAAGCGCGTGGCCCGCGAACTATGCGTGCGCTATGTCCTGGAGGGCAGCGTGCGCAAGGGCGGAAATCAGGTGCGCATCACCGCACAGCTCATTGACGCCACGACCGGCAATCACATCTGGGCGGATCACTATGATGGCGAGCTAACCGACATCTTTGCACTTCAGGACGAGATCACGAAGAAAGTTGTTGCCGCGATCGAGCCCAGGTTGCTGGAGGCCGAGGGCGCCCGCTCGCAAAACCGTTCGCCGGAGGACCTCGGCGCCTGGGACCTGGTCATGCAGGCGAATTCGTTGCTGTGGCGGCTAACCAAGACTGACGACGAAGCCGCTATTGCGATGCTGAAGCAGGCCGTTGAGCGCTACCCTAACTACGCACCGGCGCACAGCATGTTGGCTTTTGCGCTGTTGTTTCGGGCCATACCGGCCGGGGTTTCAAGAACCCGCGACGTGAAGGATGCCGCAACTCTCGCGACCCGGGCAGCCGAACTCGATGACAACGATCCGTGGGCGCATCTCGCTCTTGGTTATGCGGACTTCCTGATGCGGCGAACCGATCATGCGGTCGAAGAATTCCAGCGGGCACTCGAAATCAATCCAAACTTCGCTGCCGCACACGGCTATCTCGGCTCCGCGCTCGCGTTCAACGGGCAATCGGACGAGGCTATTTCTCATACGGAGCAGGCGCTGCGCATGAGCCCGCACGATCCGCAAAATGCGATCTTCAATGTGGGACTTGCTGCCGCTCAATACCTGGCCGGACGCTTTGCGGAGGCAATCGGAAGCGCCCGCAAGGCAGTGCAGCAGCACTCCGGATGGATTCCGGGTCATCGAATCTATTGCGCCAGCCTGGCGCAAGCGGGGCGGCTTGATGAGGCGCGTGCGGCGCTAGCCCGGTTGAAGGAATTGCAACCCGACATCTCGATTGCGTGGATCGAACAAAATATTCCTTATACCCCCGGCCCGATGCTGAAATTTCTCGAGGGCGTGCGAAAGGCCGGGCTGGAATAGGCCCCGTGTGCGATGTCCGCTATTGGCACAAAGCGGACATTCGAGTGACGCCGGCCAATGTCCGCTTTCGGGGGTAAAGCGGACATAGCTTTCGCGCCGCAAAATGTCCGCTAATGACCCAAAGCGGACATTGGGCCTGATCATCTGAGGCCAAAGCTAGTCAGGAAACCCAACAGATCGAAGACCTGCGGTTCGGAATCAGCTCAGTTCCGTGCTGGAGTTCGCGCATTGCGGTGTCGAGCTCGTAAGCCTCCAACAAATATAGCAAATTCCCCCCGCTCGCCCCTTCTGGAGCAATAATCAAGGCGTTCTCACGGATAAATCAAGCGCACGTCAAAGACTTTCGGAGCGCTTCCGATCATTCTTCGGCCACATGATGCAGCCGAAATGGAGGACATTATGACTTACATGTCACTTCAGGAATTCGCCTGGCTCGGCGCCACCATGAGCGGTGTCGGCGTTATCGTGAGTGTCATCTACGTTTCCATCCAGATCAGCCACAACACCCGCGCCGTGCGCGCCTCGGCGTTCCAGCAGGTGGTCAATTCCTTCGCCGCAATCTCCGCCGACCTTGGGAGGGACAAGAACCTCGTCGATCTGTTCGTGCGCGGCGGGCGAGACTTCGCTTCGCTTGGTGAGGTGGAGCGCACGCAGTACAGCTACATGCTGCTGAGCTTTCTACGCCGGGCTGAGAGCGTGGTTTTTCAGACCGAGATCCACATGCTTCACAACCACCACTGGTGCGGGATCCGCAACGGCATCAAGGCAGTCATGGCGGCGCCGGGCGCGCGGACCTGCTGGAGCGAAATCAAGAACCGGCTAAATCCCGAGTTCTGCGATTTCATTGACGAGCTTACTGCGGAGCAGCCTAAGCATCGCCGTGGTCAGACGAAAGCCGCAAGTGTTGGATTCCATCCACTAGAATTTGTCTACCGCGCAACAAATCTGGCGCAGGTGGCCAAAGCTCTCCGGCAGGTCGCGCCACGGCGCGCCTGCCCGCCGTGATTGATCCGATGACTGCGTATTCCTGATGGAGGACGCCATGGAGACAGCGTTGAGGGAATCACAGAATCCAAGGTTCGCGGTTGCGTCGACCTGCGACAGCAATAGTGAGCCACGATTCCTTTGCGCAATCACCGGCTATCCGTGCGGGGGCGATCTTTCCAATCTATGCGAAGAATACGGTTGCGCTCGCAAAGGCGGCTTATCGCCCCGCTCCGAAGAAAATTTTTGAATGAGAGTTCGTATGATCGTCACCGGAATCGGAGGAACTGAACATGCAGCGAACAGCAATTATTCTTTCTGCCTTTGCTTCGGTGAGTCTGCTCGGTCCAGCCATGGTCCCGGCACAAGCAGCCGAGAGCGCCAGCATCATTCAGCCGGATGCGCTCACTTGGGCACCTGCGCAAGGTGTGCCGCCGGGCGCTCAGGTCGCCGTGCTATATGGCAATCCCTCGAAGAAAGGGCCGTTTGCCATTCGTTTCAAGTTCCCGGCCGGCTACGAAATACCCACACATTCGCACGCTACTGACGAGTTTCTCACAGTCGTTTCCGGCAAGGCCCGCATGGCATTCGGCAAGGACGCCGATGCCGCGCACACCCAGCCGTTTCCTACTGGGGCCTTCATGATTTTGCCCGCTAGATCGTGGCATCATCTTTGGAGTGACGCGGAAACTATCATCGAGTTGCACTCGACCGGACCATTCAGCATCAAGCTCGCTAAATAAGCACCTCTTCACTTTGATCCCTGAGGCCGCCCGAGTTGGCGGCCTCTTAGTCATTTTGAACCGAAGACGCGATGTGCGCTCTTGGCACAAAGCGGACATGCCACAGCGACCAATCAATGTCCGCTATTGGGGGTAAAGCGGACATTGTTCGCGAGTGACGATTTCGCTTACCGGCTATAGATTGC
>DASSLE010000336.1:0-11795 GCA_035689725.1 Pseudolabrys sp. | reverse complement strand
CTGCTCCACCGGAAAGGCGACGGCGATGTCCCCTAAAGCAAAGTCCTCAGTCACCCAACGCAGCGGGAACCCTTCGATGTAACTATCGTAGCGTCGAGCCAACAGCAGGGCGGTTTCCAGCACTGATTGCATGCCATCATGCTTTTCCATCGGCACTAAGATGGCTTTCATACTCATGATCGCCTCCATTCAGCTTTATCCTCAGCAGGTATATTCACCACCTCACGGATTATGGTAGGCAAATCCTATCGACCCTCCCTGGAATGGGACAGGCGACGCGACACGCCCAATTCTCCTCATTCGTTTAAAGCGGACATCGCTATTAGACCGCGTTACGTCCACTTTTGATCCAAAAAGCGGTCATCATCCTGTAGCGCGCAGGTCACACACCGGTTGAATTTCGGCGCTGCAATTATAATCACGTTGACAGCACCGAGGGGGCGGTCCAACTTGAATATGTAAGTTCGCGAAGTCAGACGCGGAGGTTTGTATGGTACCACCGGGTCAGAATGCCGCGACAACCGCTAGCGCAAACGTTCGGGCGCTGGCGTAGCGGCGAATTTACGAACGGAACGCCGGGAGCGGCCTTCGCGGGTCGCATCAGTTAGGCAGGACCCCAATTCGGCCGTTCCCGACGCACATTTTCGTTGTCTTACTAAATCTCAACCCGTCTTTTTCTGCGCGCACGTCATATTTCGCGAATGTACGGACATTTCCGCCTTGCCCCCCGAAAGCGGACATTCGCGTGCGTCCTCGAAATGTCCGCTAAGTGCCAATTGCAGACAAAACAATTCAATCGTCCGGTGCCGGACCGCACCAGCCGGGCAAGTAGATTGCATCCTGACTCTTGGCCAATTTCATTGCGGTTTCCAAGGCGCGATCAAAACCGTTCTCGACAAGCTTGCGCTTTATGCGGCGTCGGAGGAAATCCGCCCACAAGAACTCGCTGAATGGTGTCGTATCCTTGGCAAATCCACCCGTGCGTCTCAATTCCCCAGCAAGCGACCGAAATGGATCATCTATTAAGTTGCTCACCGATTTCGGGATGTCCTTATAGCCGCAGCGGCGACCTTCATCGTTGAAAGGGTGCGTCCAGTTGCGATTGTCGAGAACGACCCAGAATGCGTCGCTCTCAAGCATGCTTAAGTTTGAAACCACCGTAACCATCACATCTTTCACGCCTTCTTCGTGAAGAGCGCGCGCAAGATGATGGTGATCGATAACGTAGTGGCGATCTTTGGGACCAAGAATCACGGGGATCATGTGAGCGCCGAGAAACTTCCCACCCTTTTTCGCCTTTATCTCCCGCCAGTGTTTACGTTTCGCGTTTACTTCGCGCATTCCAACAGTGATTTGAGTTGGACGCAGATCCGTAATCGCGACAGGTTTAAGAGTTGGTTCTTGAACGGCAACCATGACGCACTCCTTCAGACATTGATTCCTTTGAAACTAACCTAATAATCTTACAGAATTCAGGCTGAGGTCCCGTTGAGAGAGAGGTTTGCGCTGTATTAATGTGGATGACGGCCAACGTTTAAGGACCCGCGCAGCAGCGCCGCGTACGTCCACTCCAAAAGCCCCTTTGGCCGAGCCAACCCCATTCGACAGAGACAATCCTGCGTATCGGTAGATTGATTGCGAGCGCCAAGCCCCCGCAACAAGAAACTTACAATCTGAACTCGAGAGGCTGACGCAAGACGCGAGAGTGCTGGAATCAGACGCTGCTCTGTTTGGGTGAAGTCGGTTCCGAAGGGAAACGGCTCGATTAGTCCGGCGGCACGAGCAGGGCCGAGCGCACGCTCAATGCGCTTGGGGGTATTGTTCTGGCAGGCCACCGGAATCTCGAAGTCTTTTTCGATCTTGCCGGCATCTTTTGCCTGTCTGAGCAATTCGTTTTGAAACCGAGAATCTGCAATGCCTAGCATTGCGACGATGACATCGCGGTCCGATTTTCCGCGCAGGTCGGCGACACCATATTCTGTCACGACCGTATCGCGCAGATGTCTTGGAATGGTTATGTGGCCATAGTTCCAAAGGATGTTGGAGGTCACGCGCCCTTTGACGTTGCGAGTGGCGCGCAACATGATAATGGTGCGCGCATCGTTGAGAGCAAAACTCTGCGCGACGAAATTGTATTGGCCGCCGACACCGCTGACGACTTTCCCATTGTCCAGTCCATCGGAAATGACGTCGCCGAGCAGCGTGGCCATCATCGCGTTATTGATAAAGCGGCCCTTGACACGCGCAGCCCGCTTAGCCGCTTCGTCGCCATATAGCTCATTGACGAAGGACACCGCCGTCATATGGAATTTTGCACGTTCGGCCTCCGGCATATCACGCAGGGCCTGATAAAACGCTTTCGACCCGACAAAGAACGCCGCGTGCAAAAGGGCGCCGGCAACTTCCCGCTTGAGAACGCCCGCTCTATAGAGATCGAGGAAGCACTCCACGAACATTTCGCTTGCGCCATAAAGGCCTTGCTTGAAGGGCGCATCCTCGAGCGGTTCGGTGAGCGAAATGAACGGCGCCAATCGCGCTCCCATATCGCGGAACGCGGCATTTTCTCGGTAGCGCAAGATTAGGGCTTGCGCGACTGCTTCGCCCAGCGATCCGATGCCAATCTGGATTGTTCCACCGTCCAAGATCATGCGCGCGACATGAAGGCCTGCGGCATATTCCGTGAGATCGACCGGTTCGCGCGGCGGAGCGAACAGCGGGAAATCGGTTTGTGGGCTCTCCAGAATATAGTCGAATTCTTCCGGCGGCAGCTCGGCATCACCCGCCATATAGGGTAATTCGCCGTTGACCTGGCCGATGAAAACAAAATTGGTACGACCGGCACGGCGCGCAGCCAGTAGATCGAGAGTGATGTCGGGATTGCAGCTCAGGCTGTAATACGTCTTGCCGTCATGTACGCGTTTGGCAACCAGTTGACCGACCACATTGACCTTGCGGTCAACAATATAGTGAATTGCGTGCGTATAGTTGGCCGAGATATAATTGCGTTGCGACGCGGCGACATCGAGGCGGCTGCCTGCAAGGAAGAAAAATTCATCGACCTCGACATTCGGCGGCATGCAGTTATTACGTAGTGCATCGCCATAGGCGAGTGCCGGATAGCCGCCAAATAGTCTCGCGGAAACCGGATCAAGAAAACGCCGCTCGAGCTCTTGCTTGGCACGCGGCTTCTCTAGCGTCAAAGCGGTGAAGATGCGCAGAGCAATCGAAGCATCGCCGGCGGCGCGATTAAACACGGAATTAGCGACGTGGTTAGCTTTGCCGAGTCCGAGTGGGAGTGCGAGCACGATATTCCTGCCGACGCGTTCAACGATCGCATCGGTTAATCGGTCTGCATCGTCGAAATGGACCGGAGCGTTTCCGCTTCGCATTTATTTTATCCGACCCCAGCCCGGATCAGGCTGGAAGCGCTCACCATATTTCGTGGCCAATTGAGTAAGAGCGAGCACAATATCGGCTACCCCACGGGAGTGCGCATAGTGCATCGGGCCGCCACGGAATGGGGCAAAACCGGTTGCAAAAATTATGGCGCCGTCAATGATATCCTCGTCGGCGACCACCTCCTCGCGCAGACAGGTCACGCAAATGTCGAGCATCTGTAATATCAGGCGGTCAGCCATGTCGGGACTTGGCGCCGGCGCGCCTTGGTCCTTCAGGGCCTTTCCGTCTTTCCAGTCATACATGCCCTTGGCGGTTTTTCGGCCTAGTTCGCCCTTTTTCACTTTATCCAACAGCCATTTTGGTGTGGCCGGCATGGGGCGCTTGAGCGAGCTGCGAAGTACATCGGCAACGTGCAAGCAGATGTCGAGACCCACTTGATCTGCGAGTTCGATCGGCCCCATCGGCATGCCAAAGTCCTCCGCCGCGCGGTCGATAGTTTCGCGTTTGATGCCTTCATCCAGCATGACAAAGGCCTCCATCAAGTAAGGGGTGAGTGCGCGATTGACCAGAAAGCCCGGGGAGCTTTTCACTGGCGCCGGCAGTCGGTCGATGCGGCCGAGGACGGCGTGTGCAGCGTCCAGTACGTCGGGCGCCACACCATCATGGCTGACAACTTCAACGAGCTGCATACGCGATACCGGATTGAAAAAGTGCAAGCCAATAAACCGTTCGGGCCGCTTCAATCCCTTGCGTAACTCTTCCAGTGGAATGCTGGATGTATTAGTTGCCAGGATCGCGTCCGGACGCATCCCGGCTTCAACGCCGGCATAAACCTTCTGCTTGAGTTCGAGCGTTTCCGGCACTGCCTCGATGATGAGATCGGCGGTTCTGACGCCGTCGCCCTTTAGGTCCGGAATGAGACGATCGAGGGCATCGCGAGTGTCCGTACTCTTGTGAGCGAGTTTCTTAAAAAGATCAGCGGCGCGCTTGACCGCGCCGGCGAGCGGCTCGGCCTTCATGTCGGCAAGGCTGACCGTGAAGCCGTGCCAGGCACACCAGGCGGCAATGTCGCCGCCCATGGCGCCGGCGCCAATGACGTGAATGCGCCGGCCCTGCCAATCGCCGTCCGACAGGCTTTTCAATTTTTCGCGCAGGAAAAATACCCGAATGAGATTCTGCGCGGTTGGTGTAACAAGCAGGCGCGCAAATGAGGCGACCTCTGCCCTTTGCATCGCGGCGCGACTCCCGCCGTTTGTCTCCCACAAATCGATTAGCGCGCTGGGAGCAGGGTAGTTTTTGGACGGCGCTTTCTTTTCTGATTCGCTTTTCATGCGCCGCGCCAGCAATTTGCGGGACGGGAGTAAATTCAAAGCGGTGACGGAAAAACTGGCGCGCGCGGTCTTGAGTTGGCCCGCTACCGCCGATTTCACAGCGGCGCGGACGTGACGCTCCTGCGTTACCGCATCGACAAGCCCAAGCGCCTTCGCTTGCCGCGCGCGGATCGATTTGCCTGTCAGCATGCTGGTCATGGCTTGCAGCGGATTGATTAGCCGTGTCAGCCGGATCGTGCCGCCAAGCCCCGGATGCAAGCCCAACAGGACCTCAGGGAAGCCGAGCGAGGCGTCGTCGATGGCGATCCGGTAATCGCAGGCAAGTGCGACCTCTAGGCCGCCGCCGAGACAGTAGCCATGGATGACGGCGATGGTCGGCAGTTTTAGCCGGTCCAGCCGGTCGATAATGGTGTGGGCACGGCCGAGACGTGTCTCAATCTCGTTCGTTTTTGTTGTGTCGCGGAATTCGCCAATATCGGCGCCTGCGATAAAGCCGCTTTTCTTGCCAGAGCGGATCACCAGGCCTTTCGGCGCTTCACGCTCGACGGTAGCGAGAACTTCGTCGAGCTCTGTGATCACCTCTTCCGATAGCGTATTGGCATCCGCGCCCTGCTTGTCGAGGAAAAGCCAAGCGATGCCATCTTCGTCGGTCTTGAGCTTCCAATGCCGCCACGGAGAGGAAGCTTTCGCGCCTTCCGGAGTGGCGAGGGGCCCAAGTTCCAGATTTCGCGGCTCGAGCGTGTCCCAAACTTTTTGTGTCATGGGGCGCTCCTACACTGTCTCGATCAACATGGCGCCGCCTTGCCCGCCACCGATGCATTCTGTGGCAACGCCGCGCTTGCGGCCAAGCCGTCTCATTGCGTTGACGAGATGCAGTACGATTCTATTGCCGCTTGCGCCGACCGGATGTCCAAGGCCAATCGCGCCACCATCGATATTAATCTTGTCGCGGTCGATTACGCCGGCGGGTTCGTCGAGATGCAACACCTCGCGGCAGAATTTGTCGTCCTGCCAGGCCGCAATACAGGCAAGCACCTGGGCAGCGAAGGCTTCGTTCAGTTCCCACAGATCGATGTCGTTGAGTGCGAGCTTTTGCCGGCGCAGGATTGCGGTCGAGCACATTACTGGTCCCAATCCCATGATTGACGGATCGAGCGCCGACCATTCGCTGTCCACGATGACCGCGCGTGGTTTGAGACCGTGCTGTTTGACGGCCTTTTCCGATGCCAGGATCACCCAAGAGGCGCCGTCGGTTATCTGCGAACTGTTGCCGGCTGTTACCTGTCCCCATGGTCGCTCAAATACCGGCTTGAGCTTGGCCAAGCTATCCACGGTGCTCTCGGGCCGCACGCCATCGTCAAAGTCGTAAACCTTGCCGTCGTGGCCGAACGCGGGCTCCATTTCTCCGTCGAAGATTTTGTCCTTTTGCGCGCGGGTGAGCCGCTGCTGGCTTTCGGCGGCATATTGATCGGCATCGCGCCGCGTCACCTTGAAAAGGTGCGCCACCACCTCGGCGGTCTGCCCCATGTTGAGTTCAACGATCGGATCGGTGAGGCCGCGCTCCAGGCCGATGATGGGTTTGAAAAAGCTAGGCCGGATGCTGGCGAAGGCTTTCAGGCGCGACCAAACATTGCGAGCTGAAAACAACTTCATATACCACTCGACTGCGCTACGACGGAAAACGAGCGGCGCGTAGCTCAAAGCCTCGGTGCCGCCGGCGAGGATCAGGTCCGAGACGCCATCCTGAATGTCACGATAGCCGGTTTCGATCGACTGCATGCCGGAACCGCAATTGATCTGTACGGTGAAAGCGGTCATCGCCTCGCCCATACCGAGCCGCAGCGCGGCGACGCGAGCAGGGTTCATCTCGTCGGCGATGACGTTGACGCTGCCGAGAATGACCTTGTCAAACGCATCGGGCGCGAATGGTTGGCGCAGTAGCAAGGGCCGGCCACACTGGACGGCCAGATCGACTGGCGTAAATGGTCCGACACCGCGCGCCTTGAGAAACGGCGTGCGGCTGCCGTCGATTATATAGACCGGACGATCGTTCACTCGGCGGCTGCCGGTCGGGGTAGCTTCTGGGCTGGCGATGGCCTGTCTCCTTGCGCATGGTCGGCGTCGTGGTGCGTCAATTCTTCGGCGGTAAAATCATCAACCGCAATGGCGAGGGCGACCGCTTGGGCGGTTTCTTTAAGCTGCGCGGCTTCGCTGGCATCAATGAGATTTTGCTTGAGCGCTTGATCGATGTCGTGAACGTGCGCTTTGTTAATTCGGTCGCGCAACGACTGCGCCGCTGCGGTGCGCTTGAAAGCGATTTCTAGGCGTGCAAGACCGCTGTCATCTTTGGGATGGAAGAGATCGACGGTGAGCCTATCCCGCGTCGCAGACGGTTCGAGGATAAGTGTGGCGCAAGCGCGCGTCAGGCTGTCAGAGGGACCACGGCGGCGTGGCCCTAGTGGTTGAATGATAAGGCGCAACAGCCCCGCGACCAGACGGTTTGGGAAATTCGCTAAAATCTCATCGAAGCGCGTGGCGATGGTTACCATTCCACTGTGCATGCACCACTCGACCAGCGGCAGGTCGGCATCCTGCCGGCCTTCGTCCTGCCAGCGCTTGAGTACGGCTGATAACAGATAAAGCTCGGACAGGAGATCACCGAAGCGTGCCGAAATCATTTCCTTGCGCTTGAGGTCGCCGCCTAGCGTCAGCAGGGTCATATCCACGGATAGAGCAAAGGCCGAGGCATAACGGCTTAGCTGCCGGTAGAATTGGGTGGTCTTTCCGGCATTGGGCGCGGGCGCGAACAGCCCGCCGCTCCAACTGCGTCCCCAGGCGCGAAAAGCATTGGCGATAGCGTGACCGACATGCGCCCAGAACGCGCGGTCGAAAGCATCGAGGCCGCGGGCATGATCGTCGTCTTCCAGCGCAAGCATCTCCCTGAGAATGTAGGGATGGCTGCGAATCGAGCCCTGGCCAAACTGGATCAGGCTGCGTGTGACTATATTGGCGCCTTCAACGGTGATGCCGATCGGCACGGCGCGGTAGAGACTGCCGAGATAATTCTGAGGTCCCTCCATGATTGCCTTGCCGCCGTGGACGTCCATGGCGTCATTAACCGAAACGCGCAAACGTTCGGTCGCTTGCGATTTCATGATTGCCGTGACGACGGCCGGCTTGTGGCCGGCGTCGAGTGCGGCGCAGGTCATGCGCCGCGCGGCGTCGAGCAGATAGGCTGTGGCGGCTAGCCGTCCGAGCCGCTCCTGGATGGCTTCAAATTTTCCGATCGAAATGTGGAATTGTTCGCGGATGCGCGCGTAGGCGCCAGTGGTGTGGGCGGTGTAGACGGCGCCAGCAGCCGACAATGACGGCAGTGAAATTCCGCGCCCGGCGGCCAGCGCGCTCATCAGCATCTTCCAGCCTTTACCGACCTGTTCGACGCCGCCGATGACGTGATCCATCGGTAGGAAGACATCGCGTCCCCAGGTTGGGCCATTCTGGAAGACGTTGAGCGCGGGAAAATGTCGGCGCCCGATATCCACGCCGGGAAGATGCGTCGGCACCAGCGCGACTGTAATGCCAATGTCTTCGTTCGTACCAAGCAGATGATCGGGATCGCGCAGTTTGAAGGCAAGGCCAAGTACGGTCGCGATCGGTCCGAGCGTGATGTATCGCTTGTGCCAGTTCAGGCGAATTCCCAACACGTCGCGGCCATCGAAAGTGCCGCGGCAAACGATTCCTGAGTCGACCATTGATGCGGCGTCCGAGCCGGCTTCGGGGCTGGTCAAGCCGAAGCATGGGAGTTCTGAGCCGTCAGCAAGATGTGGCAGCCAATAGTCCTGCTGCTCCTTGGTGCCAAACTGCAAAAGCAGCTCGCCCGGGCCGAGCGAATTGGGCACCATTGCGGTCACCGCTGCGGTGATTGAATGTGTCGAGAGTTTCCGTACGACTTCAGAATGCGCATAGGCGGAAAAGCCCAAGCCGCCATATCGCTTTGGAATGATCATCGCGAAGAATTTGTTGGCCTTGAGAAAGCTCCAGGCCTCTGGCGGCAAGTCGCGCAGCTCCCAATTGACCTTCCAGTCGTCGAGCATGGTGCAGAGCTGCTCGACTGGTCCATCGATAAAGGCTCGCTCATCGGGAGACAGTTTGGCGGGCGCTTCGGCGAGCAGTTTTGTCCAGTCAGGATTGCCGGTAAACAGATCGGCGTCCCACCAGACGTCGCCAGCTTCAATGGCTTCGCGTTCAGTGTTCGAAAGGGCAGGCAACACACCCTTTGCCCAACTGAAAATGTATCGGGAAATGTGGTCTCTTCGAAAAGTCATCCGGCGCTCGCAATCCAGTCTGCCGGGACCAAAGGACTCGCGTTACAAAGGTTCCCGGACAATGACCATACAAAGGCGTGCCGGCGCCAAATTTATCGCTGGCCTGCGCGGTATGGTTCGCATTATTGCACAGAGCGTTGGAGTGGCGCTGCCTAAAAACGCCCTATTCACGAGAAGATGACAAGGTTTAATCTGGGCCTAATCGAGTGGGCGCTAAGGTTATCGAATGACTTAGTCGGTCTCAATTCTGACCATAGCCAACAAATGCGACATTTGCGCCGACCATGTATCAGAGTCTAAAAGAATGGATTGGCAGGCGAATTCTTCGCTATCTCAATACGCCGTCCCGCCGCTATGCACCGTTTTTTGCTCCACCCATTGATATATTGCGCCGGAGCCTGCAACCGGGCGACATTCTGCTGATTGAGGGGAATACCCGGCTCAGTGCGGTTATAAAATTTCTCACGCAATCAACATGGTCTCACGCCGCGCTCTATGTTGGCGACACCGGGAAGGCCAAGAAGACCAATGGCGAACAGGATGTTTTATTGGAGGCCTTTAGTGAAGCTGGCGTCTTACTATCGCCGCTCTCCAAATATACGCAATTTAATACACGAATTTGCCGGCCCATCGGGCTGACGGACAAAGAGCGCAGGAAGATCATCGATTACGCATTAGCCCGCGTCGGCATGCAATACGACAACAAGCAGATACTCGATCTTGCGCGCTATCTCTTTCCCTATCCGCCGGTTCCAGTGTTCTTGAGGCGGCGATTGTTGGCGATTGGGAGTGGCGATCCAACTCGGGCGATCTGCTCAACCCTTATTGCAGAGGCGTTTGCGTCAGTTCATTATCCGATTTTGCCGGAAAACGTCGAAAATGCCGGTTACGGCATAGCGCCATTCGTTCAGAGTGAGACGGATCATATTCGTAAGCACGGTCTTTATACGCCGCGAGATTTCGACATCTCGCCGTATTTCGCCGTGATCAAGCCGGTCATTATTAACAAATTCAATTATCACACCCTCGAATGGGTGCCAAAAAAAATGTCTCCGATTAAAAAGGTCAGCATGCGTCGCTCAAAGATTCGTCGAAAACATGTACGAGCAAAGTCGGCGAGCACGTAATTCGATCTCAGCTTTGTGGATCGACCTGACGCGGCTTTCCGTCGGCATCAACGGCGACGTAGGTAAACATGCCATCTGTAACCGCGATATGTTCGTCACCGATCCCTCGGCAAGCCCAGCTTTCAATTTTTACAGTCAGCGAGGTGTGCCCGACCTTCACCACCTCGGCGTAGCACGCTACCTCATCGCCGACGAAAACAGGCCGGTGGAAATTCATGGCAGTGATCGCGACGGTAACCACCCGGCCTTTCGCGCGACGCGTTGCTGCCGCACTTCCTGCAAGGTCCATTTGCGATACCAGCCAGCCGCCAAAAATGTCGCCGTGCGGATTGGTGTCCATCGGCATCGCGATGGTGCAAAGTGTCGGTTTGGTGTTGGGCGGTCCGTCGGATTGGGTCGCGGGGTTTGTTGGCAAATTTAAAATCCTGTATGTACGGCAAAACCCCCATTACCGGCCAGAATAGAGCTAATCCTATCGGTTTTGAAAGGCGGCAAGATACCGGCGCCTTGCGAAGGCACTTTGCAAAAGCCGCTTTTCTTCCGCATAGCAACTCGTCCGCGAGCAAATCTCTGGTGCGTATTTGCCTGGATTTGCTGTAATTTATAGCGAGATTTCAAAGGGCTTTCTTGAAATGGGAATTTCGAAGTTCGAATCCTACCTGGTCAGCCAGCCAGTCCGGGCTCTAGAGATTTTCACTTCAATCGAGCGAGGAAGCCCGCCGTTCGCGGGCTTGTTGCACTACGAGCGGAGTCTCTGCGTCCCGAATTTGATAAATTTTCGGCCCGCTGTCCCGAAAGTCTCCGCCCATGTTCGGCATTATTCCCATTTTCTGGAGAAACGAGCCGGAGACTGGGTTCGACCGCACTGCGTGGCCGGCTTGGCATTACTTTTAGGTTCTGGAGATGCAATTTTGAGCTCAGGCAAAAAGCATGTTGGTGTCCGCTTTTGCGGTCGCTATTAGGGGTAAAGCGGACACGGGCTTGTGCGTTGCACATGTCCGCTTTTGACCCAAAGCGGACATTCCGATCGGGCATCCCTTACCGCTGCTCCCCAATCTGCTATGCTTGCTTAGCGTCGTCCCTAGGGCCTTCGAGTGGGATGGTCGCATGCACCGGCGAGATTTCATCAAAGCTGTTGTTGGCTCAGCAGTCGCTCGGCCGTTAGCGGCACGCGCGCAGCAGCCTGCTTTGCCTATTGTCGGCTTTCTCCGTAGCGAACCGCTTGGCGATGCCATGCACCTCGTTGCAGCGTTCGAGTGGCGGAATGTCCGCTATTGATGCTGTGGACGGCTCCTCCACCGGCACGTGAGTGCCATGAAAGTGGGTGCTGTTAAGGCCCCCACGATTGAGAGGAGCCAACCATGCAAGCGGTTAAGACAATCGGTCTGGATATTGCGAAGTCGGTATTTCAAGTGCACGGCGTTGATGCTGATGGCCGGGTGGTCATTTGCCGGAAGTTGAAGCGGCGCTATGTGCTGACTTTCTTTGAAAAGCTGCCAGCGTGCCTCGTTGGTATTGAGGCGTGCGCGACATCGCATCATTGGTCACGGCAACTGCAGGCCCTTGGGCATCGGGTGCGCCTGATGCCGCCGGCCTACGTCAAGCCCTACGTC
>DASSLE010000335.1:0-2852 GCA_035689725.1 Pseudolabrys sp. | reverse complement strand
TGCGGCCACCCTTCTTCACAGCCTTGAGGGCAGTCGGCACCAACGCACCGACCGGCGCAAAGATAATCGCAGCATCGAGTGGCTCGGGCGGCAGCTCTTCGGAATCCCCCGCCCACACTGCCCCAAGTGAGCGGGCGAATTCCTGCGCTGGATGATCTCCCTTGCGGGTGAACGCGAACACGCGGCGCCCCTGCCATTTTGCGACCTGCGCCAAAATGTGCGCCGCCGCGCCGAAGCCGTAGAGACCGAGCGTCTCGCCCTCGCCCGCCATACGATAGCTGCGCCAGCCAATCAGCCCGGCGCAGAGCCAAGGTGCGATCGCCGCGTCCTCACCATCTTCGCCGAGCGGAAAACAAAAGCGCGCATCGGCGATCGCATGGTTTGCGAAACCACCGTCGCGCGTATAACCGGTGAATATTGGCGTATCGCACAGATTTTCGCGATCGCTGTGGCAATACGGGCAGGACCCGCATGTGCCACCCAACCACGGCACGCCGACGCGTTCGCCTATCGAAAAACCGCTCACGCCCCCCGCGACCGCCGCCACACGACCGACAATCTCGTGGCCGGGCACTATCGGTAGCGTCGGATGTGGCAGTTCCCCATCGACCACATGCAGATCGGTGCGGCAAACGCCGCAGGCTGTCACAGCCACCACGATCTCGCCGAGACCTGGGGCGGGAAGCGGACGCTCGCGCATGATAAGCGGCGTGCGCGGCCGATCGAGCACCATGGCATGCATGGTCTGCATCATTCTTTCTTCCAATTGCCGCCCGGACATCCTAGATCAAAAGCTATGCGCACTGATATCGCCCAGCCAATCCGCCTGAAAGACTACCGTCCTCCCGACTGGCTGGTGGAGACCGTTTCGCTCGATGTTTCGTTGGATCCGAGCAAAACCAAAGTCCGCGCAACACTTGCGCTCAGACCCAATCCCAAAAGCGTGGCGGCCCCACTCGTGCTGGATGGCGACGGACTGTCGCTGGTCTCGCTTAGACTCGACGGAGCTACCTTGCCCGCCGATAGCTATGTCGCGACGCCCGATAATCTCACCATTCCGCAGCCACCGAACGGGCCATTCAAGCTGGAAATCGAAACTCTTGTCGATCCATCCGCCAACACACAGCTTTCCGGCCTCTACCGCTCGAGCGATACTTATTGCACCCAATGCGAGGCTGAGGGCTTCCGCCGCATCACTTACTTTCCCGACCGGCCCGACGTTATGGCGGTCTACACCACGCGCATCGAGGCCGAGAAAACAGAAGTGCCCGTGCTGCTAGCGAATGGCAATCTCATCGAGAGCGGAGAGACTCGCGGTGGACGCCATTTCGCGGTCTGGCACGATCCACATCCCAAGCCGTCCTATCTTTTTGCGTTAGTCGGCGGCGACCTCGCTTGCGTCGAGGACCACTTTGTCACCGCATCGGGGCGTAATGTGACATTGCGCATCTATGTCGAACACGGCAAGCAGCACCGCTGCGCTTATGCAATGGATTCGCTCAAACGCGCCATGCGCTGGGATGAGGAAGTTTTCGGCCGCGAATATGATCTCGACATCTTCATGATCGTTGCAGTGTCGGACTTCAACATGGGCGCGATGGAAAACAAGGGCTTAAACGTCTTTAACGACAAATACGTGCTAGCCAGCGCCGACACCGCGACCGACGCCGACTTTGCGCACATCGAAGCCGTGATCGCGCATGAATATTTCCATAACTGGACCGGCAATCGCATCACCTGCCGCGATTGGTTTCAACTTTGCCTGAAGGAAGGCCTCACCGTTTTCCGCGATCAGGAGTTTTCTTCCGACATGCGCTCACGGTCGGTGAAGCGTATCGCCGACGTGCGCAGTCTTCGCGCCGCGCAGTTCGTCGAGGACGCCGGCCCTTTGGCGCATTCGGTCCGCCCGGAGACCTACAAGGAAATCAATAACTTTTACACGACGACCATATATGAGAAAGGCGCTGAGCTGGTGCGGATGGTGCAGACGTTGATCGGACGCGCCAAATTCCGTGCCGGCATGGATCTCTATTTCGCGCGCCACGATGGCGAGGCCGCCACTGTTGAACAGTTCATCCAGTGTCTCGCTGACGCCAGCGGACGCGATCTGACGCAATTTATGCGCTGGTATAGCCAAGCAGGCACGCCGGAAGTCACGGTCCATGGCAAATTCGATGCGGCACGCAAGTCATACACGCTTGAATGCAATCAAAACGTGCCGCCGACACCCGGGCAGCCGACCAAGGAACCGATGGTGATCCCACTTTCGCTAGGCCTCGTCGGCAAGAACGGACGTGATCTGCCACTCAAGCTGTCGAACGGTGAGCTGGTTGAGAGCGATGTTGTAGTGATAAGCGGACAGGCAGCGATATTCGAATTCACCGGCATTGCGGAGCGGCCTGCATTGTCGATCAATCGCGGTTTCTCGGCACCGATCAAGCTGGTTACCGATCTCGATGCCAACGACCTCGCCTTTCTTGCTGCACACGACAGTGACCCGTTCAACCGCTGGCAGGCGCTGCAAACGATTTCGATGCGCCTGCTCATTGACAATGTGGAAGCCTTGCGCTCGGGCCGATCGACGCGCAGTGACGACCAGCTAATGTTGGCGCTGGCCACCATTCTCGAGGACCCCGCCCTGGAGCCCGCATTTATTGCGCTTGCGTTGGTTCCCCCCGGCGAAGGCGATATCGCAAGAGAAATCGGGCGCGACATCGACCCTGATGCAATCTTTCGCGCGCGCGCCGCGCTACGCGCGACAATCGGCGATCAGCTTGGCCCGGCGCTTTCCACGCTTTACGACCGAATGGCCTTATCCGGCGGATATTCGCCAGACGCCAGGAGTGCCGGTC
>DASSLE010000334.1:0-2855 GCA_035689725.1 Pseudolabrys sp. | reverse complement strand
CTCAAGTATCGGTTTCGCGGCAGTTTTGAGTCGTCCTGCACCAATAAGCAGCTTTTCCAATTGGCGGTCGGGTCCATGTTCGGGGGCGACCAGGCAGACGGCACTGTCAGTTAGTCGATCTGACAGACGAACGTCAGATATAGCTTCACCGAGGGTTGTCTTTATGAAAGCAAGTAAGGCTATGACCGCCTTATCTATCTCAGGAACTGGCTCATGGTTGGCGTCGAGGCACGGAATTAGCGCTAGATCGGCGGCCCCTTGCGTTACCGATTTGAAAGGCTTGCCATCGAACGACGCCCCTAAACCCACCCAGAAACTATCAACCGGATCGGCAAGGAGAATGACTTCAACGCCGCGCGCACGGAATCCTTCAAGGTGAGGCGAAGCCTGGAGGCGAGCAAGGTCATTACCCGCGAGATAATATATTGCCGTCTGGCTTTCCTTGAGCGAAGCCGCATAGTCTTTCAGACTCCGCCATGTGCTGGTTGAGGCCGTTGTCTTGAAGCGGCACAATGCCAGAAGCGAATCGCGGCGCTCGGGATCTTCGTAAATTCCTTCTTTCAACACGGCACCGAAGTTTTCCCAAATCTTCGCGTAAGCTTCGGGTTGCTTCTCCGCGAGCTTCTCGAGATCGCTTAGCACGCGGCTCGTCACACCCTTCCTGATCGCCGTGAGGATCGGGCTTTCCTGTATTGTCTCGCGCGAGAGGTTGAGAGGCAGATCGGCTGAATCGATGAGCCCGCGAACAAAGCGCAGATAGCGCGGCAATACCTCGACTTCATCGGTTATGAAGAGTCGTTTTACGTAAAGCTTGATACGGCCTTTACGGTCGGGGTCGAAGAGGTCAAATGGGCGGGAGCCCGGGACAAATGCGAGCGCGGTATATTCGTGCCGGCCCTCGGCGCGGAAATGGACCGTAAGCGCTGGTTCATCGAACTGCCCCGCGACGCTGCGGTAGAAGTCGGTATAATCGGCGGCCGAAATGTCAGATTTTGGCTTGGTCCAAAGGGCCGCTCCATCGGCCACCTCAGACACTTCTGCGCCAGGCTTCTCGATGATTACGATCGGCACAGGCACATGACCCGACTGTGCTTTGACGATGTGCTCCAACCGGAAACGGTCAGTGTATGATGTTGCGTCTTCCATCAGGTGAAGAACCACGCGAGTACCGCGGCGCGGAGAATCCGTGAGCGGCGCCGGGGCTACGGAAAAAGTACCCTTTCCGTCTGATGACCATTGCCAGGCCTCGTCAGTACCAGCGCGCCGGGAGAGAACATCGACGCGATCCCCGACCATAAACGCCGAATAAAAGCCCACACCAAATTGGCCGATGAACGATGCATTGTCCGCCCCGCTCTGCGCAGGCTCTATCCGATCCATGAAGGCCTTAGTGCCCGAATGCGCTATCGTTCCCAGCGCTTGCACCATTTCTTCGCGGCTCATGCCGATGCCGTTGTCTTCTATCGTAAGGCATTTTTTGTCAGCATCGATGGCGAGTGTGATCCGAAGTTTCGGCTCGTCTGCGAGTAGCCCAGGGTTAGCGATGGCTTCATAGCGCAGCCTTTCGCAGGCATCGGCAGCATTGGAAATCAGTTCGCGAAGAAAGACGTCTTTGTCGGAATAGACCGAGTGCACCATCATGTGCAGCAGCTTGGCAACGTCAGCCGCGAAAGCGCGGGTTTCGTTTTGCGTCTCATCAACGACGGTCATGGTGAGCGAATTCCCCCAACAACATGCAAATCGAGCACGAGATGGCGAGATCAATTTGCCAATTCAAGATGCCCGGCCTATGGGCCATTCTGGGAAAGACGCGATGCGCCGGCCCCAAGCCATCGCTACCTGTTTGGGCGGAATTTTTGGTCTTTAAAGAACTATCAATAATGGTTTCTGCGCCAGAAAAATATTGTAATTCAATAGCTTAAAAAATTTTTACTACTTAAAAGTATCCCTCTTGAAATTAAACGGCGTTTTCCTAAATCGCTGGCCGTCGAGCGCTGCTTAGGGCTCGACAATTCGGGCGCCGGCGGGTGTCCGGCGACCCTTGTGTCCATATTGCTCAACGGAGGATGTGGCTATGAGGACTTTGAATTTAGACCCCTTCTGGCGGACAAGCATCGGCTTCGACCGCCTGTTCGACTTGGTGGATGACAGCCTCCGGTACGAACCGGAGGATAACTACCCGCCTTGCAACATCACGCGGACCGGCGAAAACACCTATCGCATTGCGTTGGCGGTCGCTGGCTTCAGGCCAGAGCAGATAAACGTAACTGTCAACCAAAACATGCTCATCGTTGCGGGTACCGCCGACCAAAGCCAAGACAAGAGCGAATACCTCTATCGAGGCATCGCTGGCCGTTCGTTCGAGCGGCGCTTCAATCTCGCCGACTATGTCGAGGTGAAGGGTGCCAGCCTTGACGATGGGCTGCTGCAGATCGAGCTTCAGCTTGAGCTCCCTGAAGCAATGAAACCCCGCCGTATCGATATCAAAGCAGGAAAGGCTATTGGCCAGGGCGATAAGGTCCGAACCATTGAGCACTCCAAGGTCGCATAAATCGGGCAATAGCGATTAGAGCCAGCCGAGGTGGTTCGTGCTTTTCAAGCCGAACCACCTCTCTCAAGACGTGGAGAAAAGGCATGGAGCAGCAATCAAAAAAGGTGAAAGGGTCATCTTCCAAGGCGCGCGTTAACGATACGTTCGATCTCGATGCGCTCTTGCATCCGGCAAGAGCATTTGCGCATCCGATGGATGTCGTGCGCGATCCCGATCTAACTCTAAACGAGAAGCGGGCAATTCTGGCGTCATGGGCCTCCGATGCATGTGCAGTGGAGGCGGCCCCTGAACTTCGTATCGCGGC
>DASSLE010000333.1:0-17636 GCA_035689725.1 Pseudolabrys sp. | reverse complement strand
CCTGGTGCGCCCTTCCCTCTCCACTGAAAACACGATAGCCGATGACCCCGATCACAGCGGCAACTGCGATGAATGTGGTCAGGCTTGCGATCATCAATAGCCGGCGCACCTTGGCGACGATGCGCGCTCCTTCGGGGTCGATAGGTTTTTCGTCGTCGCCGGACATTTCTTGAGCCATGACAGATAAAATCACCGAGACAGTCACGATCGCCGCCGAGGATGCAGGCTTACGGCTCGACCGCGTCCTGGCCGCACATATTGCGACGATATCGCGCTCGCGCCTGAAGGCCTTGATCCTCGCCGGCCAGGTGAAGATCACGGCGCGCACGATCCGCGATCCGGCTGCAAGCGTCAATTTCGGCGATATCGTCACCGTGACCCTGCCGCCGCCCGAGAAGGCCTCGCCAGAGGGCGAGGCGATCCCGCTCAATGTCGTCTACGAAGACAACGCGATCATTGTCATCGACAAGCCGAAAGGTCTGGTCGTTCACCCCGCCGTCAGTCACACGTCCGGCACACTGGTCAATGCGCTGATTGCCCATTGCGGCGCGAGCCTGTCAGGCATCGGTGGGGTGAAGCGGCCCGGCATCGTTCACCGTCTCGACAAGGACACAACCGGCCTGATGGTGGTGGCCAAGACCGACAAGGCTCACCGCGCTCTCTCAAAGCAGTTCGCTGAGAAGACCGAAGGACAACTTAAGCGCGGCTACCTCGCTTTGGTCTGGGGCGCACCGGGTCGCCCGAAGGGCACAATCGAGGCGCCGCTCGGCCGCCACGCCCATGCGCGCGACAAGCAGGCCGTGCGCGAGAGCGGTCGCCCGGCCGTCACTCATTGGCACGTGCTGGAGCGTTTTCCTGGTCCCGACGGCAAGCCAGTCGCGAGCCTCTTGGCCTGCACATTGGAAACGGGACGTACCCACCAGATCCGCGTGCATCTGGCTCATGTCGGGCACCCGATTCTCGGCGACGCGAAATACGGCAGCGGATTCAAGACCAAAGCCAGCCGACTGGGGCCGCAGGCCCATGCGGCGCTGGAGGCTCTTGGAAGGCAGGCTCTTCATGCCTATCTACTGGCTATCGAACACCCCGAAACTGGCGATGCCCTGGAGTTCCGCTCGGAACTGCCGGGCGATTTGCGTCGTTTACGTGATGCCCTGCACATGGAAGCCCGTGAAGTCGCGCCTTAGCTGATAAAATAAATAGCCATACCAATGGCTTGGCGGCATTCCTCCCTGCATGGCTGCGTCACGGCGACGTGACGGGCGAAATGCTTCCTTTCACCCGTCCAAGTCGGTATGCTGCACCTGCGATTGAGGGATTTCGCAGTCGCAACATGAAATGCGCGCCGTCGGCTCGGGGAGCGGCGGCGACAACCGCCTGCCGCTAAAACGGGGGCAAAGTAAGGAGGGCGCTGTCATGGCCCGTACAGCCGCATTGCCGGCACTCAAGGCCGAATCCGGCCTTTCACACTATCTCGACGAAATTCGGCGGTTCCCGATGCTGGAACCGCAGGAAGAATACATGCTGGCGCGCAGCTGGCGTGAGCACGGCGATCGCGAGGCCGCGCATAAGCTCGTCACCAGCCATCTCCGTCTCGTCGCCAAGATCGCCATGGGCTATCGCGGCTACGGCTTGCCAATTTCCGAGGTCGTGTCGGAGGGCAATGTCGGCTTGATGCAGGCGGTCAAGCGATTTGAGCCCGAAAAGGGCTTCCGCCTCGCCACCTACGCCATGTGGTGGATCAAAGCGGCGATACAAGAGTACATCTTGCGCTCCTGGTCGCTGGTGAAGATGGGCACCACCGCCAACCAGAAGAAGTTGTTCTTCAACCTGCGCAAAGCGAAGAGCAAAATTTCCGCGCTTGAGGAAGGCGATCTGCGGCCCGATCAGGTGCAGATTATTGCTAAGCGTCTCGGCGTGACGGAACAGGATGTGGTCGACATGAATCGCCGCCTCGGTGGCGATGCCTCGCTCAACGCTCCCATCCGCGATGATGGCGAGAGCGGCGAGTGGCAGGATTGGCTCGTCGACGACGCACCAAGCCAGGAGCGCATCCTGGCTGAGAGCGAGGAGAGCGACAACCGTCATAAGGCGTTGGTCTCTGCACTCGACGTGCTCAATGCGCGTGAGCGGCGCATCTTCGAGGCGCGTCGGCTGGCCGAAGACCCGATCACGCTCGAGGAGCTTGCTTCCGAGTTTGGCGTCTCGCGCGAGCGCGTGCGCCAGATCGAAGTGCGCGCCTTCGAGAAAGTGCAGAAAGCGGTGAAGAACCGGATGACTGCGATGGAACAGCCGGCGGAAGCGCCGGCAATCGCCGCGCACTGAACGGCCTTCAATACTGCAAACAATTACGGCCGGGCCCTGCCCGGCCGTTTTGTCAGAGAATGGCCGCGGCGAAAGTCCTTTATTGCCCCCACGCCCGGAAGGCTTCCTCGAAGGCGCGAGCGCCGGGCGTGCCCTTCTCCATCGCCAGGATCGCACGTTTGCCGCTGGCGTAGACGACCGGGATGTCGAACCAGTCGCGTTCCTTGAGCAACTGGATATTGCGCTGCAAGTCGGCGTCGACCGCCGAGAGGCCGATCAGGAAATACCCGTTGGTCACCTTCACGGCCAAGCCGGCAAGCGGAACGCCGCGTGCCTGCTCGTTCTGTTTCATGAGTACGCCGGGCACATTGCCGATCCCGCCTTCGGGAAAATCCGCCGGCAGCGTGAACATGATCTCAATGGTGTGGCTCGCCGGCAGCGCCTTGTCGGTATTGCGGCGGAGCGACCACGTCATGCGCAGTTTACGTTCCGGTATTTCGATATCGGCGCGGACCGCGAGCTCAGGTGCGAGTCCCGGTCCTGGCGACACGGTCTCGGTGCGCCAGAGTGCGGAACCGACGTAGCGCTTGCCCTGCGGATCGTTCGGATCCTCATCGTAAAGTACGACCTTTTGCGCCACCGCCGCGGCCGGCGCGTTGGCTGCGTTCGGTGCCGTTTCGCCGGATTGTCCGATGCGGTCGGCAATCTTCGGACGGACGGCAGGTTGCACTGCATCTTTGGGCTTCGACGTTGGTTGCGAGCGGAAGCTCGCTACCATCGAGGTGATGGCGTGACGCTGCCAATAGGCCGCCCCGGCAATGCCGGCCAACACGACCAGCAGCACGAGAAGTTTGATAAGCCGCCCATAAGACCGCGCGGGGCGTGTGTAGGTGTCTTCATCATCGTAACCCGCAACCGATGGACTCGGAGGTACATAGGCCTCCGCATGAAGGGCTTCCTCAGTTAGCGGCGGCTCAGTGACCCGAGGCGGTTCTGGGGTGCCGGGAGGCTCGTAGTAATGAGGCTCGGGCCCAGCGCGCATTGCCTCGTAGGTCGCATGGGCTGCGCGTTTGGCCTCGGCCGCAGCGCTTCCAAGGCCCTCGGCCTCATCGCGTAGACCACGGTCGCGAAGCGACGGCTCGGCGGGCTCTGGAACATCCGTGCGTGACCGCTTGGCCGCTTCCGCTTCCACCTTACGGATTGCCTCTTCCAGCGCCAGCCGCTCGCGCGTGATGTCGGTCTCGTCCAGTGCGGGCTCAACGCCGCGCAACTGGCTAACCAGCGCGGCGCGCGCGCGGTCGTATAGCGCACGGCGATTCTCACCCGTGTTCTTGTCGAGGCCGCCAACTGCACGGGCGATTAAAGGATAATAGTCAGCCATTGCGCGCTATTGTGCTGGAGCATGATCCCTTGCGAAAACGGATTCCCACCTTCGTGTTCATGTCCTTTTTCGGCAATCATAGCTCGAATGGATTCTTCATGAGTATCGTATCTTCGCGTTCCGGGCTGGTCGACAACAGCGCCACCGGACAGCCAACCAGCTCCTCGATGCGACGAACATATTTAATCGCCTGTGCCGGCAATTGTGCCCATGAGCGAGCCCGCGCTGTCGGCTCCTTCCACCCTGCGATGGTCTCATAGACCGGCTCCGCCCGCGCCTGAACGTGCTCACCGGCGGGAAGGTAGTCGATCTCGCGGCCATCAAGACGATAGCGCACGCAGACTTTGACTTCGTCGAAGCCATCGAGAATGTCCAGTTTCGTCAGCGCCAGCCCGTCGATGCCGCAGGTCAAGACTGTTTGCCGCACCAGCACCGCATCGAACCAGCCGCAGCGGCGCGCGCGTCCGGTGACGGTGCCGAATTCGCGGCCGCGCTCACCAAGAGTTTTCCCAATGATATTGTCCATCTGATCGGTCGGAAACGGTCCAAGGCCGACACGGGTCGTGTAGGCCTTGCAGATGCCGAGCACATAATCGATCGCGTTCGGACCGAGTCCGGAGCCGGTCGCAGCCTGTGCCGCGACCGTATTGGACGAAGTGACATAAGGGTAAGTGCCATGATCGATGTCGAGCAGCGCGCCTTGCGCCCCTTCGAACAAGATGCGCTTCCCCTCGCGCCGCTTGCTGTCGAGCAGCGACCAGACCGAATCCATATAGGGCAGCACCTTCGGCGCAATCGCGGCAAGATGCTCATAGACCGCTTTCGCCTCGATTTCGGCCAGCCCGTGGCCGCGGCGTAACGCATTATGGTGTGCCAGCAACCGGTCGATCTTTCCGGCGAGCGCGGGAAGGTCCGCGAGATCCATGAAGCGGATTGCGCGGCGACCGACCTTGTCCTCATAGGCCGGACCAATGCCGCGTTTGGTCGTGCCGATGCGAGTCGCCGCGTTGTCCGCCTCACGCAGAGCTTCGAGCTCGCGATGCAGCGGCAGGATCAGCGGCGCATTTTCTGCGATACGTAAAGTTTCGGGCGTCACCACGATGTTTTGTTTCTTCAGTTGGGCGATCTCATCGATCAGCGCTTGCGGATCGACCACCACGCCGTTGCCGATGACCGACAGCTTGCCTTCTCGCACGACGCCAGAAGGCAGCAGCGACAGCTTGTAGGTTGAGCCGTCGATCACCAGGGTGTGGCCAGCGTTATGGCCGCCCTGGAAGCGCACGACGATGTCGGCCTGCTCCGACAGCCAGTCGACGATCTTGCCTTTGCCTTCGTCACCCCACTGGGATCCCACAACTACGACATTCGCCATCAGGATCCCTTCCCTGAGCCAGCGCCCGGACGCTTGGAGCCGGGAGCCACCGGCCAGGTCCACCTTCGGATAATGGATGCTCCCCTTCGAGGCAAGCCAAAGTCCACCGCACTAAGGCGCCGGACGATGGCGACTACGGCCTGATCTTAAGCGCAATTTTCAGAAATGCAGCGGCTTGGCCTGCTGCACCTGCGGCAGCGCGCGCACCTTGGCCAAGACCGGCTCGGGCAGCTCGCCGTCGATTTCGATCAGGGCCACGGCATTGCCACCGGGTGCTTCGCGGCCGACATGGAAGGTGGCAATGTTGATACCGGCCTCACCAAGCGTCGAGGAGAATTTGCCGATGAAGCCCGGCTTGTCGCGGTTGGTGATGTAGATCATTGAGGGGCCGAATTCGGCGTCCATCCGAATTCCCTTGATGTTGACGATACGCGGCCGGCCATCGGCAAATACCGTCCCGGAGACATGCCGAGATTGCCGCTCGGTGGTTACCGTGACGGTGATCAGGCTTTCATAGTCTTCCGGCATTTCGCGCGTCACCTCCTCGACCACAATGCCGCGCTCCTTGGCCACGACCGGTGCGGACACAACATTGACGTCGCCGAGCATGGGACGCAGCAGGCCGGCGAGCGCCGCCGAGGTGAGCGCCTTGGTGTTCATCTGCGCCACAGCACCCTCGTAGGTGAGTTGAACCTTGCTGACGCCAGTTTCGGTCAGCTGCCCGGCGAAAGAGCCGAGCTTCTCAGCCAGTGCGATGAACGGCTTGAGCTTCGGTGCCTCTTCAGCGCTGATTGAAGGAAAGTTGATGGCGTTGGTGATAGCGCCGCGCAAAAGATAGTCCGACATCTGCTCTGCAATCTGCAATGCCACGTTTTCCTGGGCTTCCGATGTAGAGGCGCCGACATGCGGCGTGCACACCACATTCGGCAGACTGAATAGGGGATTTTCGGTCGCCGGCTCAGTCACGAACACGTCGAAGGCAGCGCCCGCAACCTGACCGCTTTTAAGCGCCTCATAGAGAGCGGCCTCGTCCACCAAGCCGCCGCGCGCGCAATTGACGATGCGCACGCCCTTTTTCATGGCCTTGATGGCATCGGCATTGATGATATTGCGGGTCTTGTCGGTGAGTGGCGTGTGGAGCGTTATAAAATCGGCACGTTTGAACAATTCCTCCAGCTCTACTTTCTCGACGCCCAGGTCGCCGGCACGATCAGCGGACAGGTACGGGTCGTAAGCGATCACTTTCATTTTCAATCCCAGCGCACGGTCGGCAACGATCGAACCGATGTTTCCGCAGCCGATCACGCCGAGCGTTTTGCCGAAAATTTCCACGCCCATGAATTTGTTCTTTTCCCATTTGCCGGCGCGAGTAGAAGCGTCAGCTTCCGGAATTTGTCGCGCAAGCGCTAGCATGAGCGAAATCGCGTGCTCGGCGGTGGTGATCGAATTACCGAATGGCGTATTCATCACGATAATGCCGCGTGCAGTCGCCGCCGGGATGTCGACATTGTCTACGCCGATGCCGGCGCGGCCGATTACCTTCAGGTTTTTGGCCCATTCCAGAACCTTCCCGGTCACCTTGGTGGCCGAGCGGATGGCAAGACCGTCATAGTTGCCGACGGCGGCAGCGAGCTTTTCCTTGTCCTTGCCGAGCGCAGGCTGGAAATCCACCTCAATGCCGCGATCCTTGAAGATTTGCACGGCGGCCGGAGACAATGCGTCGGAAATAAGAACCTTGGGCATGGCGATAACTTTCTAAAAGAGGTCGGATGGGGTTACGACTTTCCGTGACGGAAAGACAACGGCCGCGTCAGGCCGCCTTGGGCAGCGCGGCCTTCGCCTCGGCGAAGGCCCAGTCGAGCCAGGGCGTCAGTGCTTCGATGTCACGGTGTTCCACCGTCGCCCCACACCAGATGCGCAGACCGGGCGGTGCGTCGCGGTAATAAGCAATGTCGTAGGCGACGCCTTCTCTTTCGAGCAGACCAGTCAAAGTCTTGGCGAAGGCCGCCTGGTTGTCGCCAGAAAGCCTCGTCACCGCCGGATCGATGACCTTCAGGCAGACTGAAGTATTGGAGCGTTCGTCCGCCTTTTTGGCGAGATGCTCGATCCAGGGCGTAGCAGCGACCCAGTCAGACAACGCCTTGGCGTTGGCGTCCGAACGCGCGATGGTCGCGGACAGGCCGCCGACCGATTTCGCCCATTGGAGCGCGTCGAGGTAGTCCTCAACGCATAGCATCGACGGGGTGTTGATAGTTTCGCCAGCAAAAATTCCCTCGTTGAGCTTTCCGCCTTTTGTCATACGGAAAATCTTCGGCAACGGCCAAGCGGGCTTATATGTTTCGAGGCGCTCCACCGCGCGCGGGGAAAGAATAAGCATGCCATGCGCGCCCTCGCTGCCAAGCGCTTTCTGCCAGGAGAAAGTAACGACATCGAGCTTCGGCCAGTCGAGTTTCTGCGCAAAAGCCGCAGAGGTCGCGTCGCAGATGGTGAGGCCTTTGCGGCTCGCGGCAATCCAATCACCGTTCGGCACACGCACGCCGGACGTCGTGCCGTTCCAGGTGAAGATCACATCATTGGAGAAATCGATTTTGCCAAGATCCGGCAGCTCGCCATAGGGCGCCTTGATGACGGTGAGATCCTTAAGCTTGAGCTGTTTTTCGACGTCGGTAACCCAACCCTCGCCGAAAGATTCCCAGGCGAGCATCGTCACCGGGCGCGCGCCCAATAGCGACCAAAGCGCCATCTCAACCGCGCCGGTATCAGAGGCCGGCACGATGCCGATCCGGTAATCGGCGGGCACTTCCAGAACTTCCCGAGTGAGGTCGATGGCGCGTTTGAGCTTCGCCTTGCCGATCTTCGATCGGTGCGAACGGCCCAGAACCGCATCGGTGAGATTTTGCAGGCTCCAGCCAGGGCGCTTGGCGCAGGGGCCGGATGAGAAGTGCGGGATTGCCGGCCGCACGCCGGGCTTTGTCGCCGTCATGTATCTATCCTTCCAGATAGGCGCCCCTCGTTGGGGAGGGGTGTCCCACTGGCGGAGATAGGCGACTTGCCCGCCGCGGTCAATGTTTGGGAATGGGCAGTAAAGCCGGTAGGCGACGGTGGGCGGTAAAAAAAGAGCGCCTAGAAGCGCACACCGCCGCCAACTAGACCGGTATTGGTATGCGGGGTGATGCCATTGATCGTCGCAAAGCCGATATATTCCCATTCGGCGCGCAGAAAAATGCTGGGCGTGACTGCCCAATCCACGCCGAGGCCAGCGACGAATCCGGCATTGGAGGCGTTGTCTTTGCCGATGAACGTGCCCGAGACCAGGTCCAAGTCAACATAATTGAAACGTCCGACCGCGATGCCGAGCACGGCATAGGGCAGGAATTGGCCGAACGCATATCCAGCGCGCCCGCGCAGCGTCGCATAGTCGACGAGCTTAAATGTCGACAGCGCTGTGGATGAATCGAGAACCGATGGGTACTTGTAGCCGAGATCAAAGCCGACAACGAGTTGATCCCATTGCACGTTGTAGCCGAGGAATCCGCCGAACACTGGGCCGTTGGTCGTATTCGACGGAAATCGTCATGTTGCTGTACCCGGCTAGGAGGCCGAATTGCGAGAAATGCTTGGGACGCATACACAAGTGCGCACACCAAAATTCGCGATTTAAGAAATTGTTTACAGCCGAAAATTTGGGGCCAATATCAGGCGGCGACTTCGCTCAACGCCTCGACCACATCATCCACCACCGATTCGACCAACGTTCTGTCGTCGCCCTCGCCCATCACACGGATGACCGGCTCGGTGCCTGAAGGTCGCACGATCAGACGACCACCACGGCCGAGTTTGCGCTCGGCACTCGCGATAGCCGAACGCACCTGCGCATTTTCCAGCGGCTTGCCCTTCTGGTAACGGACATTTTTGAGCACCTGCGGCAGCGGCTCAAATCGGCGGCAGAGTTCTGACACCGGCTTGTCGCCGCGCTTGACCACAGCAAGAACTTGCAATGCAGCAATGAAGCCGTCGCCGGTCGTTGTGTAATCAGAGAGAATAATGTGGCCGGATGGCTCGCCGCCGATATTGTAACCGTGGGCGCGCATGTGCTCGAGCACATAGCGGTCACCGACGGGCGTGCGCACCAGTTCGAGGCCCAAGCTACCAAGGTGACGCTCAAGTCCGAGATTGGACATTACGGTGGCGACCACGCCAGGGCGCTGAAGCCTGCCATCCTCCTTCCAGCTCTGGGCAATGACCGCGAGCAGCTGGTCGCCGTCGACCACGCGGCCGCGCTCGTCCACAATCAACACGCGGTCGGCGTCGCCGTCGAGCGCGATACCGATATCGGCGCGCATCTCGCGCACCTTGCGAGAGAGGGCGGCGAGATCAGTGGAACCGCAATCCTTGTTGATATTGAAGCCGTCCGGATCGACGCCAATAGATATGACGTCAGCACCCATTTCCCACAGTGCGCCAGGCGCCACCCTATAAGCGGCACCATTGGCGCAATCGATCACCACACGCAAACCTTCGAACGACACCGCCTTGGGCAAAGTGAGCTTGGCAAATTCTATGTAGCGATCCTGCACACCGTCGATGCGCTTGGCACGGCCGAGATCGTTGCTCTTGGCGAGTTGGTTGCTGAGATCCGAGTCGAGCAGCTCTTCAATCTTGGCTTCCGTCTCGTCGCTGAGCTTATAGCCGTCTGGCCCAAAAAGCTTGATTCCATTGTCGTCAAAAGGATTGTGCGAGGCCGAGATCATCACACCGAGATCGGCGCGCATCGAACGCGCCAGCATGCCGACCGCCGGCGTCGGAATTGGGCCTGTCAGCAGCACGTCCATACCGACCGACGTAAAACCAGCGACCAGCGCCGTCTCGATCATGTATCCCGACAGACGGGTATCTTTGCCGATCAGAACGCGGTTGCGGTGATCGCCGTTTTTGAAGATTAGGCCCGCAGCTTGGCCCACTTTGAGCGCAAGTTCCGGGGTAATCACTCGGTTGGCCCGACCGCGAATGCCGTCGGTCCCGAAATAACGACGAACCATGAAACAAACCCCCGACGCCTAAGCCACAGATTAAATGCCTGACTAGCCTGCTTTTGGCGGATGGCCAAGCCTGCCCAAGGCTCGATAATAATGCCAACGCCGTGAAATTGCTTCAAAAATTGTTAGGGATCATTACCGGGTGCAGTTAACGTTTTCGCCGCTGTTGGACCGGGTGGACCCGGGCTGCGAACTGCCATTTCGCAGTGCGCCGGCACTGTGCTACCCGATGCTTTACCGCCGCGTTTCAGAACCGTCCCCATGAAGACCGTCACTTGTATCGAAGACCTGCGCGCGCTGGCCCGCCGCAAAGTTCCACGAGCCTTTTTCGACTATGCCGACAGCGGCTCCTACAGCGAAGAGACCCTGCGAGCGAATCGCGCCGACCTGGAGCACATCAAATTGCGCCAACGCGTGATGGTTGACGTCTCAGAGCGAAGCCTTGCTACCACCATCGTTGGCCAGAAAGTGATGGCCCCATTCGCGCTGGCGCCGATCGGGCTTTGCGGCCTGCAGCATGGCGACGGCGAGATCCTGTCGGCGCAAGCGGCGAACGACGCAGGCATTCCCTTCATCCTCTCGACAATGTCAATCTGCTCGATCGAACAGGTGGCGGAAGCGACCGGCAGGCCGTTTTGGTTTCAGCTCTATGTGATCCGCGACCGAGGCTTCTCCAAGGATATTCTGGCGCGCGCCGCCAATGCCCATTGCAACGCGTTGGTACTCACGGTCGATCTGCAGGTGCTTGGCCAGCGCCACCGCGACATCAAGAACGGCATGACGGTGCCGCCGGAAATTCGGCTGAATAACGTCATCGATATTGCAAGCAAGCCAACTTGGGCTTTCAGCATCCTGAGAGGCAAGAGCAAGACCTTCGGCAATCTCGCTGGCCACGTGAAAGGCATGGAGGGCGTAACTTCGCTCGCCCAGTGGACCAACAGCCAGTTCGATCCAGCCTTGAACTGGAAGGACGTTGAGTGGATCAAGAAAACCTGGCCGGGCAAGCTGATCATCAAAGGCATCCTGGACGTCGAAGATGCGAAGACCGCGGTCAAGCTTGGCGCCGATGCCATTGTGGTGTCGAACCATGGCGGCCGGCAGCTTGATGGCGCGCCGTCGTCGATCTCGGCACTGCCGGCGGTTGCGCAGGCGGTCGGTTCCGACACCGAGGTGCTGTTCGACGGAGGCATCCGCACTGGCGCCGACATGATGCGCGCGCTTGCGTTAGGCGCGCGCGCCTGCCTGATCGGCCGCGCCTATATTTATGGCCTCGGCGCAGGTGGCCGCGTCGGTGTGAGCAAGGCGATCGACATTCTGAAGAACGAGCTCAGCGTGACTATGGCGCTCACAGGCACAAACCGAGTAACGGATATCGGTCCGCATGTGCTCGTCGGCGGCGATGTGAAGAAGCGCGCGCGCAAGCGCAAAAGCTAACGCTCACTCCTCCTTTAATCCGTAGGCCAGCGCGTTGCCTGTAGCACCGTAGTATTTGTACGGCAGGAACTTTCCGGTCATTCCGATGCTAACGCGGTCGCCTTTAGGATCCGCCTTGCGTGTAATGTCCATGTCGAAATCGATCGCAGACATGATCCCGTCGCCGAACTCTTCTTCGATCAGTGCCTTTAGCGCCGGACCGTTGACCATAATCAGCTCATAGAAACGGTAGATCAGCGGATCGGTCGGCGGCATCGGTGTGCCAGTGCCGCGGAACGGCGTCTCGTTGAGCATCACCTGCTCGCTTTTTGACAGGCCGAACAGCTTCGCGGCATTGGCAGCCTGCGGCTTAGTCAGTTTCATTTGCCCGAGGATCGCCCCGGTCACCAGGATCGGCGACATGCCGCCGATTTCCTCGCAGATATATTTCCAGGTCCAACCCTTCTCGCGCTTTATATCTAGAAGTTTTTCGGTAAGATCGGTTCGCGTCATGGCTGCCTCCTTGTGTCCGCGATGCCGCCTTGCATGAACTGTAGCAATTTCTACGCCACAATTTTCCTGTCTTGCAAAAGGGTCACTCGCGTGCGACCCGATAGAGCATGACGGCAGATGTTACGATCAAAGACGGCGGAAAACTAAATCCCCATCCTTTGCGCGCGGCGATACTCGGCGAGGTGCACGCACGCCCGTTTACACCGATCGCGACGCCGCGCCGTATCCTGCACTTCGCGTTCGATACGTCGGGAGACGCCGCCAAGCGTGACCGCGCAGCGCTGTCCGATTTCTGCGCCCGCCGTCAGCTCGAGCCACTAAAACCTTCCGCCAAGCAGCACCGCGTTGCCTTCGGCGGCGCCATGCTCCGCTGGGAACAGCATTCGGAATTCACCACCTATACTTGGGAACTGCCATCGCCGGACGCGACCCCGTTCCGTCCTGACGCCGGGTCGCTGGCAGCACCGATGATGAGCTTGCCTCAGCCAGGGCCGCTGCTTGTCGCGCTCGATTTGCACTTGTTAGCGGAGAAGAAGAAAAAACTTGCAATCACGAAGTTATTCGATCGCGCTAGTCTGGCGGTGGCGGAAAATTCCGACGGCTGCGCGCTATTCGCTACCGACTTCCAGCCCGATGCCCCCGGTTTCGTACGCATTCTGGTGCTCGACCGGGGCTTGGGCGTCGAGCGCGCCGGCGCCGTGGTCCAGCGCATCATCGAACTGGAGACCTATCGAACATTGGCACTGCTCGGCCTGCCCGAAGCGCAGCGGCTGATGCCCTCGATCAACCGGATCGAGAAGCGCCTCGGCGAAGTAACTGAGGAAATGCGTCGGACCGACAAGCTGATCGACAATCACCGCCTGCTCGACGAATTGACCGAGCTCGCCGCCGAGCTGGAAGCGGGCGCGGCCGCGAGCCTGTTCCGCTTCGGTGCCAGCCGTGCCTACAACGAAATCGTCCAGTTGCGCCTGCAAACCATCGGCGAGCGCAAAGTCGAGGGCTTGCCGACCTGGTCTTCATTCCTGGCGCGGCGCATGGCGCCGGCCATACGCACCTGTGTCACCACCGAGGAACGGCAGACGAACCTGTCGGAGAAGTTGGCACGCGCCGCCAACCTGCTGCGCACGCGAGTCGACGTGGAGCTGGAGCGGCAGAACCGCGATCTGCTGCGCTCGATGAACGAACGCACGCGGCTACAGCTTCGGCTGCAGGCGACGGTCGAAGGCCTCTCCGTCGCTGCCATCAGCTATTACGTGGTCGGGCTGTTCGGCTACCTCATCAAGGGCGCGCACGACAAAGGTGCGCCGGTAGATGTTTCGCTCGCCACTGCGCTGTTTGTACCGGTAGCGGTCCTGGCAATCTGGTGGGTCGTTCGCCGCGTTAGACGCAGAGATATTGCGGGGACGGATTAATCAAGAAAGGCACGCCATGCGCACCGAGTGGCTCGAATTTGCCAATGCCAAAGGCGATAAACTGGCGGCCCTGATCGATCTCCCGCTCGGCAAACCGGTAGCCTTCGCACTGTTCGCGCATTGCTTCACCTGCGGCAAGGATAATCTCGCGGCCAAGCGTATTTCCGAGCGGCTGGCGATGTGCGGCATCGGCGTGTTGCGCTTCGATTTCACCGGGCTCGGCATGAGCGAGGGCGAATTTGCCAACACGCAATTCTCCTCGAATGTCGACGACCTGGTCGCCGCCGCCGATCACTTGCGTGCGACTCGTGGTGCCCCGGCAATCCTGATCGGACATAGCCTGGGAGGTGCCGCGGCGCTTGCTGCTGCACATCGCATCCCCGACACGCGTGCTGTGGTCACCGTGGCCGCGCCCTGCGATCCGGCACACGTGACCAACCTGTTCAAGGAACACGTCGATAAAATCCGCGGACAGGGCGAGGTCGAGGTGGCGCTGGCCGGTCGGCCATTTCGCATCAAGCGTGAATTCCTCGATGACGTTGCCGAGCAGAATATCAAGAATTGTCTCACCAATCTTCGCAAGGCGCTGCTGGTGTTTCATTCGCCCACCGACGACATCGTCGGCATCGAGAATGCTTCGCGTATTTTCACTGCCGCCAAGCATCCCAAGAGTTTCGTATCGCTCGCCGGTGCCGATCATCTGCTGAGCAAGAAGAGCGATGCGGTCTATGTGGCCAATGTGATCGCCGCCTGGGCCGAGAGGTATCTTGAGCAGCCGGTGGAACGCAGCGACGAGAAAATCGAAGTCGGCATTGTTCTTGTGCGCGAAACCGGCAACGGAAAATTCCAGCAAGAAATCCTAAGTGGACCGCACCGATTTCTTGCTGACGAACCTGTCAAGGTCGGCGGGCTCGACTCCGGACCGGGCCCTTACGATCTGATACTAGCGGGCCTTGGCGCTTGTACGTCGATGACGATGCGGCTCTATGCCGAGCGCAAGAAGCTGCCGCTCGATCGCGTCACCGTGCGGCTGACGCACAACAAGATCCACGCCGAGGATTGTCTCAATTGCGAGACCAAGGAAGGCTTGCTCGACCATATCGATCGAAATATCACGATTGAAGGCCCGCTCGATGCCGAGCAACGCAAACGGCTCATGGAGATTGCCGACAAGTGTCCGGTACACCGCACGCTTGAATCGGAAATCGAAGTCCGCACTTTCGAGCGGCCGATTTGAATTTCTTTGCAGCAGGTATATCTAGTCGCCATGCAAGACGCCGCGCATGCATTAACGCAGCAGTTCCTTGCCTGGGTGGCAGAAGCGCCGCGCAGTTATGCAGACGCGGAGGCCTGGCGGCGGAGTTGCCCGCATCTGTCGGTTTGGGAAGACGCCATCGCCAACGGGCTCATCCACTTCGAAAACGGCAGCAGCATGAATGAGTCACGGATTCTGCTGACCTCGCGCGGGCGCAATCACCTCAACGGGAATTGATCGGCTTCAAGCCGCCGTCACGGAAATTAAGGCTCCGGTGAGGGGTTTGGCACATGATTTGTATGTGCAGGAATCGTCATGAACAAACCCGCGGATCCTCGACTCGTCTGGGTGGCCACTGTGCTGGCGGTGGCTGTATGCATCGTTTACGTCGCGCATATCTAGGCTTGGGGTCGCTCCGTCCCGCATCACCCCATTCCCTTGCGGCTTGACGTCTCCATTGCGCTTGGCCACACTAGAACAAATCATGAACAAACAAGCCGCGCGGTCCAGCCGTCTGGACCGAATAACTTCGTGCCTTCAAAGGTTTATAAATGATCGCACAGCTTCGCCAACGCCTTCTGGCTCTACAAAGGGCGCCGGAGATTAAGCACGGTCCCGGTACCCAGCCCCTTCGTATTCCCGCCATCGATGCGGTGCTTGGCGGTGGGTTCATCCGCGGCGCGCTGCACGAAATTGCGGCAGCTGGCGAAGCCCATCTCCCCGCAGCGGCCGGGTTTGCTTTGGGGGTAGCGAGGCGCTCCGCCCCCTCACCCCGTTTGTTCTGGATCACCGAGGACATGGGGCTCGTCGAAAGCGGCGCGCCGCATGGCGCCGGCCTCGATGCTTTTGGACTCGCGCCCGAGCGGTTGGTGATGGTTTCCGCCGCACATCGCCGCGACCTGCTGTGGGCGATGGAAGAGGCACTGCGCTGCCGCACCAACGATGCGGTGATCGGCGAAATGCGCATCGGCGGGATCGACAGCGTCGCGGTGCGGCGGCTCTCGCTCGCCGCGGCGGAGAGTGGCGCGTTGGCGCTGTTGTTACGCGCCGCACCGCCAAGCGATGCCTCCACCGCGGCCACCCGATGGATCGTCGGCGCTGCACCTTCAGCAGTCGCGCACGGTCCCGCCGCTCCCCGCTTTGCCGCACAACTTGTCCGCAATCGCCGCGGCCCAGTCGGTTCATGGATTCTCGAATGGAGTAACCGCGATGAGCAGCTCATCCTCACAACGCATGCTCAGCCTGTGGCTGCGACGGCTTTCGACCGATCGCATCGCCAGGTCGCGTGAGTGCTCCGCGCCGCTGATCGTCACCGGCAAGCGCGGCAATGCCGAAGTTCTCACCGCCGTCGATGACGCAGCCGAACGGCTTGGCCTCTCGCCCGGCCTCGCATTGGCACAGGCGCGCGCCATGCATCCCGGCATCGATGCGGTGGCCGAAGACGCCGAGGCTGAGGCTGCCTTGCTCGAGTCTATTGCCGACTGGTGTCTGCGCTACACACCGCTGGTCGCATGGGATACGCCCGATGGCTTGCTACTCGACATCAGCGGTTGCGCGCATCTTTACGGCGGGGAGCGTGAACTGGCTGCCGATCTCAGTGGCCGCCTGGAAGACGCCGGCTTCGCTTATTCGCTTGCCATTGCCGGCACCATCGGTGCCGCCTGGGCTTCCGCACATTATGGCGAACCGGCAAGTTACGCCTGCGGCGAAGAGCGCGCGCTACTCGCGCCATTGCCACTATCCGCATTGCGGCTTCCGCCGACGACGGTTGCAAGCCTCGCCCGTGTTGGCTTGAAGCACATTGGCGATATCGCCGATCTGCCGCGTGCGCCACTCACCGCGCGCTTCGGCTCAGAAGTGTTACATCAGCTTGACCGTGCACTCGGCCGCGAACATGAACCGCTGACTCCGCGGCTGCCGGTTGCACCTTATGTCGCCGAGCAACGTCTTGCCGAGCCAATCGCACGCGAAGAAGACGTTCTGACAATTATCGGGCGGCTGGCGTGCCGGCTGCAATTTGCGCTCGAGCGACGCGGCGATGGTGCCCGTCGTATCGAATTGATCTTATTCCGCACCGATGGCGTGGTGCGCCGCATTGCCGCCGGTACCTCGCGACCACTACGCGATCCGGATGAGATCCGTGCGCTGTTCGTGGAACGGCTCGCCGCACTCGCCGATGCGCTCGATCCCGGCTTCGGTTTCGACATGGCGCGGTTATCAGTCCTCATTGCCGAGGCGTGCCCGCCCGAACAGATCGGCCTTGGCGGTGGCGAGGATGCGGCTGAGCTTTGCCGCCTGGTCGATTGCCTAAGCGCACGATTAGGCGCACGCCGCGTACGCCGGCTAACCGCTCAGGACAGCCACATCCCGGAAGTGGCCGAGGCCGCTCTCCCCGCACAGACCATCAACGGCGATGCCGGCTGGCATGCGTTCCGCCGATATCGCGAGCAGATAGAGCTTTCGCCGCGCCCACTGCGGCTGCTGACGCGGCCGGAGCCAATCGAGGCGGTGGCAGAAGTGCCAGATGGGCCGCCTTTGCGCTTCCGATGGCGGCGCGCGCTGCACGAAGTAGTCGCTGCCGAAGGCCCCGAGCGTATCGAAGGCGCCTGGTGGAGCGAACACGGAGGGCCCGCCCGGGATTACTTCCGCGTAGAGGACAAGAGCGGCCTGCGCTTCTGGCTGTTCCGCGCCGGGCTCTACCGCGACCTCGCGCAAGGAGCAGCGGCTCCAACGTGGTTCCTGCACGGGACGTTTGCGTGAGGTTCGAAGAGGGTAATGCGTTATATCGAATTCGCTGTTGCCTCGAATTTCTCTTTTCTGCGCGGGGCCTCGCACCCGGAAGAGCTGATGGTGCAGGCGGCCCATGTCGGGCTTGCCGGGATCGGGCTGTGCGATCTCAATTCTGTCGCCGGCGTGGTGCGCGCACATCTGGCCACGCGGGAACAGAATC
>DASSLE010000332.1:0-9465 GCA_035689725.1 Pseudolabrys sp. | reverse complement strand
GCAGTATCCGGGCCAACTTACCCGCGCTGCGGTCGAGCTCGCCAAGGACTGGCGCACCGACCGCTATCTGCGCCGCCTCGAAGCCATGATGATCGTCGCTGACGCTAACGTCTCGTTGGTACTCACTGGCACGGGCGACGTATTGGAACCGGAGAATGGCGTCATGGGCATCGGCTCGGGCGGCAACTACGCCCTCGCCTCCGCGCGGGCGCTGCTCGACGGGCCACTCGATGCCGAAGCCATCGTCCGCAAGTCGCTCGATATCGCTGCCGAGATTTGCGTGTTCACCAATCGCAACGTCACCATTGAGAGTTTGAAGGCATGACAGCGCGCCCCGGACGTGGCGCAGCACGCAGCGCAGCGAAGTGGTGCGCCGCTGATCCGAGGCCGTCGCAAATTCTGAGTTTGTAACGATCCCGAGGCCAAATGACCGACTTCTCCCCCCGCGAAATCGTTTCCGAGCTTGACCGCTTCATCGTCGGCCAGAACGACGCCAAGCGCGCAGTTGCCATTGCGTTACGTAATCGCTGGCGGCGATTGCAGCTCGACGAGAAACTGCGCGAGGAAGTTCTGCCGAAAAATATCCTGATGATCGGTCCGACTGGCGTCGGCAAGACGGAGATTTCCCGGCGCCTCGCCAAGCTTGCCGGCGCACCGTTCCTCAAGGTCGAAGCAACCAAATTCACCGAGGTTGGCTATGTTGGGCGCGATGTCGAACAGATCGTTCGCGATCTGGTCGAGATTGGTATTACGCTCGTTCGCGAGAGGAAGCGCAAGGACGTGCAGGCGCGCGCCGAGCAATCAGCGGAAGAACGCGTGCTCAATGCTCTCGTTGGCCCGGGGGCAAGCCCGGCGACGCGCGAAAGCTTTCGCAAAAAGCTGCGCGATGGCGAACTCAACGATAAGGAAATCGAGATCGAGGTGCAGGCTGGCGGCGCCAGCATGCCGATGTTTGAAATTCCCGGCATGCCAGGTGCGCAGATGGGCGCTATTAATATCGGCGACATTTTTGGAAAGCTGGGTGGGGGCCGTACCAAAACGCGCCGCGTTACGGTGGAAGAATCGCACGATATTCTGGTCAATGAGGAATCCGACAAGCTGCTCGACAATGAACAGCTCGTGCAGGAGTCGATACGCGCGGTCGAGCAGAACGGCATCGTCTTCCTCGACGAGATTGACAAGATCGCCGGCCGCGACGGCTTGCGCGGCGCCGATGTATCTCGCGAAGGCGTTCAGCGCGATCTGTTACCGCTGATCGAAGGCACCACCGTCAACACCAAGCACGGTCCGGTAAAGACAGATCACATCCTCTTCATCGCTTCCGGCGCGTTTCACCTCTCCAAGCCGTCGGATCTGCTGCCCGAGTTACAGGGCCGCCTGCCGATCCGCGTTGAACTGAAGGCGCTTACCCGCGATGATCTCCGCCGCATCCTGACCGAGCCGGAAGCCTCATTGATCAAGCAATACGTGGCGCTGATGGGCACCGAGGGCGTGACCCTTGAATTCAGCGAGGATGCGATCGACGCCATCGCCGACATCGCAGTGGCGGTGAATTCCTCGATCGAGAATATCGGAGCACGCCGCCTGCAGACGGTTATGGAGCGCGTTCTGGACGAAGTATCTTTTGCAGCTCCCGACCGGTCCGGTGAAACGGTCAAAATCGACGCCGCTTATGTGCAGAAACACATTGGCGACCTCGCCAAAAACGCGGACTTGAGCCGGTTCATTCTGTAGATCGACCCCGGCCGTTTACTGGTCCCGTTTCCGTCGTATACGAACGTAAAGTGCCCCTTCGCCACCGTGGGCAACGTGCGCGCCCTCAAAACCGATGACCAGCGCGCGGAATTCCGGGAGCCCCAGCCACTGCGGCACCTGTCGCTTCAGGACTCCCCGCTGCCCTTCACTCGCACGCGCGCCTTTGCCGGTAATAATCAACACGAGCCGCGCGCCACGAGAACTTGCTGTACGCAGGAAACGCAACAGTGTTGCGTGGGCCTCACTTTGCGTCAGCCCGTGCAGATCGAGGCGACCGTCGATTTTTTCCTTGCCGCGCGCGACGCGCTGTTTCAAACGGCGGCCAAGCGGTGCGAGCGGCGGCAGTTTCTTTTCTGTCAGTACAGGCGTATTCCGCGACGGTTTCGCAGTATGCGCCGTCGGCCGCGCCGAGCTGGCCGTCCGCGCGCCCTCGTCCTCGTCAGGAGCTGTGGATTCTCGTAGCGGCGCAATAGATTTGATGACTGTCGTCCACAGCACACGTTCTTCCGAGGAAAGAACACGGCGCCGTTTGCCGTCGCCGGAGTTCATTGTTTCAGGGGCGCGGTTTAGGCAATGGCGCTGGCACGTTCGCCGCTGTTGCAATTATTGCACGCGCAGCTGCGGTAACGGTCATCGGTCGCGGTTTCGGTAGCGGGATATCCGTCGCTGCCGCTACTGCGGCGCCGCTTACAGCCACGCTCTGCGGGGCCAACATTACGAATTGTCCGTACTGCTTGATGCGGCCGGCGATGTGGCTGATTTCCTCGCCGTGGCCGAAATAAATATCGGCACGCGCCGGCCCGACAATTGCCGAGCCCGTATCCTGCGCAAATAACAAGCGGCGGAATTTGGTTTCCGGTTTTTCGCTGTCGATAGGAAGGTCGGTATCAATCCAGATCGGCGTACCATAGACATGGATGCGCTTGTCCACCGCCAGTGAACGTCCGGGCGTGAGCGGCACACCTTGCGCGCCGATGCATTCGTCATGCACGCCTAACGCGGTTTCCTGAAAGAACACAAATGAACGGTTTTTGCGGCGCAACGCTTTACCTTCTTCCGGGTTGGCCTCCATAAACTCGCGGATCTTGTCCATCGACATTTCTTCCTTGGAGACGATGCCGCGATCGATCAGAAATTTGCCGACCGGCGTATAGGGCTGGCCATTGCTCGCTATATAGTTGAGGCGCAACAACTTGCCGCTATCGAGCTTGACGCGGGTAGAACCTTGAATCTGAGCGAAGAAAGCATCGATCGGATTCTTGACGTAGCAAATCTCCAATTCCTTGCCGGCCAATGCGCCGTCCTCGATCTTGGTGCGATCGAGATTCGGAAACACTTTGCTCTGACGCCTCTTCACCGTCTCGGCCGGCGCGGCATAGACCGGCACGGTGTATTCATCACTTGGGAAGCGGGAGCCATCCACCTCGGTTTCGTAGTAGCCGGTGAAGAACCCTTCAGTCTGACCAGCCGGCATGACCCGTACCGGTTTGAAATTGTCCTCGAAGAATGCCCGTGCATGGTCGCGGTCCAGCTGACCGGCTACCGCCGCACGCTCGCAAACCTTGAAGAGTGCGCCGAAAACCGGCCGCGCCGAACGCATCGCCTTGGTAGCGTTGAGTATGACGCCACAGCTTTTCAAAAACGTGGCGAAGGCAGCGGCGTGGTCGTCGTCCTTCCAACCATCGAGCGTGGCAAATGAAAGCGTTTCCACCTTCGCATCGCGAAGACTCATGCCCCCGGCCGCCAACACCGGCGTGCTTACGGCAGCCATGAACCAAAGCCCAAAACCCAATATAGAGAAAGAAGGAAAATTGGGCTCTGGCATACGCTCATTGCCCCGCTTCGGTGGCGAGGAGTTTCCAATTTGGATCACGCGAAGTTACATCGCGGCCGAATGTCCATACATCGGTGATGTCGGTCACCCGCTCCGCATTGCCGTCGATCACATTACCGTCTTTGTCGCGCGTCACAGATACCAGTTTTGACTGGAAACGCACCGTCACCTGCGCGCTGCGTCCGCGAAGTTCGGCGGCAGTAATGTCCGCGTTGTCGATGGACACAAAGCGACTCTCCACCGTTTCACCGCGCTTTTCACGTTCGCTGATGGCGCCCTCGAAACCGTCATAAACTTCGCGGGCGAGCAAATTTTTCAACGTGCGGCGGTCACCGTCCGCGTAAGCATTGACGATCATTTCATAGGCCGCGCGCGCACCGGTAACGAAATGTTTGGCATCGAAATTGGTGTCGGCACCCGCGATCGCATCGAGGCCACTTGCGATTGTCGAGCCCGGCTCGGCGATGCCCTTCCAGCGTTCTGGAGACGCCTCGACCGGCTCAGCCGGCTTGGGCGCAGTTGTCTCTGCGCTGCGATTGGGCAAAGCGACAATTTTTTCTGCGGCAGGCCGCACCGGCTCGCGTGCAGAATAAGGATCATAAGGCGGGCGCTCCCGGCCGGTGCGCTGGCCAAGCACGCTTCGCAATCGCAGGAAGATGAAGACCGCGAGTGCCAAGAAAATGATGGTGTAGATATCGAACACGTCTCGCATGCTTTCGGCTACCGTAGCGGCACGTCGGCCAGATCAGCGTTTTGGCCCGTCGTCGGCAAGACTACCGAGCGGCCGGCTTCGCCGCTATTGCATCCGCCGGTGGCCACGCCAATCCTTAGGGCCGGGCTTCGCGCCAGAGTGTCGGCGCAATTCAGGTCTCTCGATCGAACCTTAGACGATCAGGACGCCGAGGCCAACATCAGCCAGCAGAGAAAACGGTGATCAATGTGGCAAAATTGGCATTATCGACGGTATTGGCTCTGCCAATTCTGGAACTTGCCGTGTTCATCGCGGTGGCTGCGATAGTTGGCTTTGGCTGGGCATTGAGCCTCGTGCTCGCCGGTTCGCTCACCAGTCTGCTTATCCTGCGCCACCTCGGCAGTGCTCATAATCACCCGCATGTGGTTTGTTTTGGACCAAGGGAGCTTTACTGCGTTACAAGCAGATAATCGTGGCGGCCAGGGCCATATTCGCCGGGATTTCGTTGCTAGTACCGGGATTTATCAATGATATCGTGGCTCTAATTCAGCTTATCGCGCCCCTCCGCTGGGCCCTGAGTGCTTTTGGAGGCGGCGTCGCGCCTGCCCGCAATGGTGGCGTGCTCGATCTCGCGCCCGAACAATGGCATCAGGTACCCGATCCCTTATTACCCGACTGGCGCAAAGACGAACGCGATCGCTGAACCGCACACGATCCTGAATAGTGCGGGCCGGTTTCGGAAAAGATCGTGCCGACGCAAAACAATACCGTCCTTGTTCCCTTCCTGACCCTATGTTAGCCAACCGCCGCGCAATTCAGTCCGAGGCGCGAGGGAGTGTTCATGACGACGACTAACGGCGGCCAGACACCGACCGCGGCGCAGGACATGCAACCGCAACTCACTGTGGTGTCCCAGTATATCAAGGACTTTTCATTCGAGAACCCGAACGCGCCGCAATCGCTCACCAGCCGCCAGGAACAGCCGCAGATCAGTATCCAGATTAATGTCGGCGCCACTCCGCTGTCGGAGACCGATATCGAGGTCGTGATCAAGCTCGAAGGCAAGGCGGAAACCGGCAGCACTTTACTATTCCGCTTTGAATTGGAATTTGCGGGCGTGTTTCGCATCCGCAATGTCCCGCAAGAGAGTCTGAACCCGGTGGTGTTAATCGAATGCCCGCGGCTCCTCTTTCCGTTTGCGCGTGAAATCATTGCCACCGCCGTCCGCAATGGCGGCTTTCCTCCACTTCTGCTTGATCCGGTGGATTTTGTCGGCCTCTATCGCCAGAAAATGGCGCAGCAGCCGCCCGCACCCGCACCCGCACCCGCCACGCGCAGTTGAACCCTCAGCCCTCCGGGCGATAGTCACGCCACAACGCGTTCTCGCCGAGTCCCGCCACGAAGTCGCGGTGTGCCGCAAGTTCGGCTTCGCTCAGCCGCGGCGTCAATTGCTCGGGCCGCGCGCGCATCACGATTGCACCATCGGCTCCACTCGCCGGCCGCTCACCGCTCTCGGAAAGACCAAGTTGCGCCTGGCGCGCGCCAATCAATTCGACATAGACCTCGGCCAGGATCTCGGCATCAAGTAGCGCGCCATGCTTGGTCCGGCGCGAATTGTCGATGCCGTATCGGGCGCACAGATCGTCGAGTCGATTGGGGCCTGCGGGATGCTTGCGGCGCGCCAAAAACAGCGTGTCGACCAGCCGCTCGCGTGCAATCAACATCCGTTCAGCGCGCTTGAGCTCGGCGCAGAGAAAGGCATGATCGAAGCCGGCATTATGTATCACCAGGGGTGCATCGCCGATGAAGGCAAGGAACTTGTCGGCGATCTCGATGAAACGCTTGTGCTCCTTTAGAAACTCAGTGGAAAGCCCATGGATTGCGAATGCTTCGGCCGGCACATCGCGTTCGGGATTAAGATAAGCATGGAAGGTCAATCCGGTCGGTATCCGGTTGAGTAACTCGATGCAGCCGAGCTCGACGAGACGATGGCCTTGGCCCGGATCGAGCCCGGTGGTTTCGGTATCGAGAACAATTTCGCGCATATTTATTGCCCAGCGATAGAATCACCGTTGGCGTTTCGGCATTGTAGCGACGCGCGCGAGAATATCACGTACTTGTGCACGCGCAGTGTCGAAGCCTTTCGACGTATCCACCGCGAAATCTGCCATCGCGCGCTTGTCCGCGTCCGGCATCTGTTTGGCCAAAAGGGCGGCGAATTTCTGTTCGGTCATGCCGGGCCGCTCGAATGCACGGGCACGCTGCACATCGGGCGGCGCCGAGACCACGACGACTGCGTCGCAGCGTTTGTCGCCGCCGGTCTCGAACAGGAGCGGAATGTCGAGAACTGCGACGGTCACGCCTTTGCGTTCCGCCTCGGTGAGAAAACGCTCCTCGGCGTTGCGCACGAGCGGATGCACAATTGCTTCAAGTTTTTTGATCGCGGCGGTATCGCCAAGTACCCGCTGGGCAAGTTTATCGCGATTCACCTTGCCGCCGGCGGTGGTGCCTGGAAAAGCCGCCTCGATCAGCGGCGTCGCCTCGCTCTCATACAGTTGATGTACGGCTGCGTCCGCATCGTGCACCGGCACGCCCTCTTCAGCGAACATTTTCGCCGTGGCGGATTTCCCCATGCCAAGCGAGCCGGTGAGACCGAGGATAAACATTGGCTAACCGTTGACGAGCTTGCTTCGCCGCATGAAGGAAAGCAGCGGCAAAAGCGGCAGGCCGAGAATAGTGAAATAGTCGCCCTCGATTCGCTCGAACAGGTGAATGCCGATGCCTTCGAGCTGGTAACCGCCGACACTACTCACCGCAGCGTTTCCCGCCATGTCGAGGTAATCATTGAGGAACCGGTCGGAAAAATCACGCATGGTCAGCCGGGCGGTATCGACACAGGCAAATATCGCCTCTTGGTCGCGCACCAAAGCAAGCGCTGAATGAAGCTCATGCGTCCGGCCACGCAATGCCCGCAGCTGCTCGGCGGCTTCGCCACGATCGGCCGGTTTGCCAAAGCGCTTTGCGCCACGTGCCAGGGTCTGGTCGGCGCCGAGGATCACGCGTCCCGGCAACGAGACTGCCACCGCCTCCGCCTTGGCGCGCGCCAATTTGCGGGCTACGGCGGCCGCGTCGCTAGCGCCGGATTTGGCCTCTATGGAGCGTTCATCGACCTGCGATGGCCTTATCTCGAAGCGCAAGCCCGCCGCTGCGAGGATTTTGCCGCGAATATCGCTTCTGGATGCAAGCACCAGCGGCTGGGGGGCAAGCCAGAGTGCCATGCTTTACGCCACCGGATGCCGGCGCCGCTCGCTCAACAACCGCATGACTGCGGCTGCAGTTTCCTCGATCGAGCGGCGAGTCACGTCGATCGTTGGCCAATTATGCTTGGCGCACAGCCGACGTGAAAAGGAAACTTCCTCGGCTACCGCATTCTTGTCGATATACTGATCGTCGTCACGATGGGCTTTGAGACCGAGCAAACGGTTCTCGCGGATCTGCACGATACGCTCAGGGCTGGCATAAAGTCCGACCACCAGCGGCCGGGTGAGTTTCTCTACAGCTGGCGCCAATTGCACGCTAGGGACCAGCGGCACATTGCCTGTCTTGACCCCTCGATTTGCGAGATAGATCGAGGTCGGCGTTTTTGACGTGCGCGAAACCCCCACCAAAACGACGTCGGCGTCTTCAAGACCTTCAACATGTTGGCCGTCGTCGTGCAGCATAGTGAAATTGAGGGCATCGATGCGCTGGAAATATTCTGCATTGAGCACGTGCTGAGCGCCGACGCGATGAATGGTTTCAGCACCGAGGTAAGACTGAAACAGCCGCAAGACTGGCCCTAGAACCGACATGCAGGGCAAGCCGAGTTCGCGGCATTTTTTCTCCAGGGACTGGGTCAGGTCCTCTTCGAGCAACGTATAGAGGACCAGGCCAGGCGACTCCGAGATTTCCGACAATGCATGGTCGAGCTGCTTCTTGGAGCGCACCATTGGATAGAGATGTTCCACCGGCGACACACTGGCGTATTGCGCTGCGGCGGCACGGGCGACCGTAATCAGAGTTTCACCGGTGGCGTCGGACACCAGGTGCAGGTGGAAATAACCGGTTTCGGGCATCTGTATAACGGCCAGATAGCGTGTGGATATTACGGGAGGAGGCCATGGCTTGACCTGACAAGCAAGCCACCATTGGTCATGGGTTCAAATTCCATCCACATCACTGCCGTTGGGAGGCTTGTTGGACGCCGATAAGTTGGAGTCGCCGTGATGTGGATACTCGGCTGGGGACGAATGGGGATAGCCACGCAAAAGCGCTGCAAAGCAAGTACTTCTGCTGTGGACGATGTAAAGCTAGATTGGGCCGGAGTCTGAATCAGCTTCATTGATCCGGTGGACAGAGTGTTGATCGGCAGGCATGAGTCCAATCAACGCTCCAATAACCACTACAGATTCTTAGAAGACTCTTTAATGGAAGAAGCCGGATCGGTGAGTGCTATGGGGAAAAAGCTATTGCGGGTGCTTGCAGGCAAGCATGAAACGGCGCCACCGATCTGGTTGATGCGGCAGGCAGGACGCTACCTTCCGGAATATCGTGCAGTGCGAGAAAAGGCAGGTGGCTTTCTTGATCTTTGTTTTAATTCTGAGCTGGCGGCTGAAGTAACCTTGCAGCCGGTGCGGCGCTTTGGTTTTGATGCAGCGATTTTGTTTTCCGATATCCTTGTGGTGCCGCTGGCGCTTGGACGAAAAGTTGAATTTCTGGTTGGCGAGGGTCCTAAACTCGAGCCGCTTGGGGATGCTTCCGGACTTGCAACTCTACGAGAGACGGTTGACCAGAATTTGCTGGCGGCGGTCTATGAAACGGTCTGCCGAGTAAAACATGCGCTGGATGACAAAACTGCACTGATCGGGTTTTGTGGAGCGCCGTGGACCGTCGCAACTTATATGGTTGCGGGCCAAGCAACTCCGGACCAGGCACCTGCGCGTCTATTTGCCCATCGGGATCCGGACACCTTCGGTCGGCTGATTGACCGGCTGGTGCAGGCCTCGATCGAGTACTTGGTCGGCCAACTTAGGGCTGGGGCAGAAGTTGTTCAGATCTTCGATACCTGGGCTGGCGTGTTAGGACCTGAGCAATTCGAGCGGTGGTGCATCGTGCCAACGCAAAAAATTGTCGAGGGCGTGCGCCA
>DASSLE010000331.1:0-7317 GCA_035689725.1 Pseudolabrys sp. | reverse complement strand
CGGTTCGCTGTCGCTCGGCGGCATGCTCGGTGCGGTCGCGGTCGCCATCAAACACGAGATCGTGCTTGCCATCGTCGGCGGGCTGTTTGTGCTGGAAGCAGTATCGGTAATCGTGCAGGTGGTTTCGTTCAAGCTGACGGGCAAACGCGTATTCAAGATGGCGCCGATCCACCATCACTACGAGCAGCTCGGCTGGACCGAGTCCCAAATCGTCATCCGCTTCTGGATCGTGGCCGTGGTTCTGGCACTTGCCGGATTGGCGACGCTGAAGTTGAGATGAGCCTTGATTCCGGTCACCACGTTCGCGGGAAAGCGAGTCGCAGTTTTCGGGCTCGGCAATTCCGGCCTGCTCGCGGCGCGAGCATTAACGGACGGCGGCGCCGAGGTAGTCGCCTTCGACGATGATGCTAAGAAGATTGCTGATGCGCAAGCGGCCGGCCTGACGACGCAAGACTTGCGCAAGCTCGACTGGTCGACGGTTGCCGCGCTCGTGCTGGCGCCAGGCGTGCCCTTCACCCATCCCAAACCCCACTGGACGGTAGAGCTTGCACGCGAAGCCAATGTCGAGGTGATCGGCGATATCGAATTGTTTTGCCGCGAGCGCGCCAAAACGGGCGCCGGTTGTCCTCTGGTCGCGATCACCGGCACTAACGGAAAATCGACCACCACTGCGCTCACCGCGCACATGCTCAAGAGTGCCGGCCGCGATGCACAGATGGGTGGCAATATCGGCGTGCCGGTGCTGGCGCTAGAGCTGTTTAAGGCTGGCCGTGCCTATGTGCTCGAAGTCTCTTCGTATCAGATTGATCTCGCGCCTTCACTTAAGCCTACGGTCAGCATCCTGCTGAATGTCTCGGAAGATCATTTGGACCGACACGGTAGCATGGAGAACTATGCCGCTATCAAAGAGCGACTTGCCGCAAACATCGAACAAGGCGGGGCGGCTGTGATTGATGTCGACGATCGGTACACGCGCGCGGCGGCTGAGCGCATCCAGCGTTCCGGGAAAAATGTCGTGCGCGTTTCGGTCGTCTCGCCCTTGCGTGATGGCTACTACGCGGAAGGCAGCCACATCCTTCGCGCCGTTAGCGGCAATGCGCATGTTGTGGCGGAGCTTGCCGGTATCGGTTCGTTACGCGGCATCCACAATGCGCAAAACGCCGCTTGCGCCGTTGCAACTTGTGTCGCACTCGGCGTTGATCCGGCGGCGATTCAAAAAGGTCTCACAAGTTTCCCCGGCCTCGCGCACCGCATGCAACAGGTGGGGCGCAAGGGAAATGTGCTGTTCGTCAACGACTCGAAAGCGACCAATGCTGACTCGGCAGCCAAAGCCCTGGCGAGTTTTCACGACATCTTTTGGATCGCCGGCGGCAAGCCAAAAACCGGAGGTATAGTGAGCCTCGCCGAATTCTTTCCACGTATCCGCAAGGCCTATCTCATTGGGGAGGCTGCCAAAGAATTCGCTGGAACGCTCGAAGGGAAAGTGCCTTACGAGACCAATGGCATTTTGGCGGCGGCAATCGACGCGGCAACCCGCGATGCCGGGGCGTCGGGCTTGAAGGAACCGGTCGTGCTGCTATCGCCGGCCTGTGCCTCGTTTGACCAGTACCCGAACTTCGAAGTGCGCGGCAAAGCCTTCATCGACACCGTACTGGCGATTCGCGGCGTTTCAGCAATGCCGCCGTCATCCTGAGGTGGCCGCGCCTTACGCGGCCGCCGAAGCACGGCGGGCTCGCTGTGCTCGCACTTCGGGGCGACGGAAATTAATGCTTCCTAAACCGCGAGGCGTCAGCTTGGGCCAGACGGGGACTTGGAATGCTCTCGCGCTCTCAATGCACGCCGTTCGGCGAATGGTGGTGGACAGTCGACCGGCTTACGCTCGCCGCCATTGGCGCGTTGATGCTGGCCGGTGTTGTGCTTTCGCTTGCTGCCAGTCCCCCGGTCGCCGCCCGACTAGGACTCGACCCCTTCTTTTTCGTCAACCGGCACATTCTCTATCTATTGCCTGCTATCGCGGTGATGCTCGGCGTTTCCTTTCTTAACCCGCACCAAATCCGCCGCCTGTCGCTGATCGTCTTTGCGCTGAGCCTGATAATGGTTGCGGCGACGCCTTATTTTGGTCCCGAGATCAAAGGCGCGCAGCGCTGGCTGGTGCTGCTCGGTATCAACATCCAGCCGTCGGAATTTCTCAAGCCCGCCTTTGTCATCATTGTCGCCTGGTTGTTCGGAGAATCGGCAAGGCGTCCCGACATGCCGGCAAATATATTCTCACTTCTGTTGCTACTGATGGTGATCGTGCTGCTGGTGGTGCAGCCCGACTTCGGTCAGACCATGCTGATAGCGCTGGTTTGGAGCGCACTGTTCTTCATGGCCGGCATGCGGGTGGTCTGGGTGGCGGGGATCGCGAGCCTCGCGGGCGTCGGGCTCTTGAGCGCATACTACACAGTGCCGCATGTGGCACGCCGCATTCAGCGCTTCCTTGACCCGGCCTCCGGCGATACCTTCAACATCGACATCGCGACCGAAAGCTTCATGCGCGGCGGCTGGTTTGGCAAAGGCCCGGGCGAGGGCACTGTGAAGCGCCTTCTCCCGGAGAGCCATACAGACTTTGTGTTCGCGGTCGCTGCAGAGGAATTTGGCGTCGCGCTCTGTCTCGCGCTGGTGGCGTTATTCGTGTTTATTGTCATTCGCATGCTAATCCGCGCCATGCACAATGACGATCCTTTCACTCGTTTCGCCGCGGCTGGCCTTACCATTCTCTTCGCCACTCAGTCCGCGATCAATATGGCGGTGAACTTGCATCTCATTCCAGCCAAGGGCATGACGCTGCCGTTCATTTCCTACGGCGGTTCCTCGATGATTTCGCTCGCGTACGCGATGGGCATGTTGCTGGCGCTCACGCGTGAGCAACCACGCGCGGCCATGAGCGCGCCCGACCTCGCGGCGGCCGGGGGCAGGATCTGATGGCTGCGAGCGGCGCGCCGCTCGTCCTGCTCGCGGCCGGCGGCACCGGCGGTCATTTGTTTCCGGCCGAAGCTCTGGCTGTCGTGCTCGACAAACGCGGCATTACCGTCGATCTCGCCACCGACCATCGCGCCGCGCACTTCAAATTTCCTGCGCGCGCCGTACATCTCATTTCGAGCGCGACTTTGCGCGGACGCGATCCAATATCGCTAGTGCGCACTGCAACTCTACTGGCGCTCGGCACCGCCAAAGCCTGGGCACTACTTGGCCGCATCAAACCGAACGGGGTGGTTGGCTTTGGCGGTTATCCGACCGTGCCGCCGCTCCTGGCGGCGAGCTGGCGCGGCGTGCCCACAGTGTTGCACGAGCAGAATGGCGTCATGGGGCGCGCCAACAGGTTATTGGCACGTCGCGTGACCGCAATTGCTACCGGCTTCCGCACGCTGAAGAACTTTAATCCACACTGGCAGAGCAAAATAACTTTCACCGGCAATCCGTTGCGCCCGCAGGTAATCGCCGCCGCCGCGAGACCCTATGCCGCGCTGACTGATGGCAAGTTGCGCCTGCTCGTGTTCGGCGGTAGCCAGGGCGCGCATGTGATGGCCGCGATCGTGCCGCAAGCAATTGAACGCCTGAATACCGATCTGCTCGGACGACTGTCTATCATCCAGCAGGCGCGCGCCGAGGACCTCGATGCAGTGCGCGCCACTTACGCCCGACTCGGCGTTAGGGCAGAGATCGCGCCGTTCTTTCCCGACCTGCCGGCGCGGATGGCGGCGTCGCAGTTGGTGATCTCGCGCTCCGGTGCTTCAAGCGTGGCCGAGCTTTCAGCTATTGGCCGGCCTGCCATTTTGGTGCCCCTCCCGCATGCGCTGGATCAGGATCAGTTCGCCAATGCCGGCGTTCTGGAGGCCGCCGGCGGTGCGATCCGCATCGAGCAGTGGGACTTCACCCCGGAGCGGCTGGCTAAAGAGATCGGGGCGCTCGCCAAAGATCCGGGGCGGCTGGCGCAGATGGCGCAGGCCGCCAGGTCCGCTGGCACCATCGATGCCGCCGACCGGCTGGCCGATCTGGTAATAAAGGTGGCGGGAATTTAAGCGTTGGCCGCGGCCGGTCTTGTTTCGGCCTTGCGTGTCCTGCATGACATAGCCGCACTGCGGTAGCGCGTGGGTTACCCGCGCCCGAAGGAGAGGCTGAGGCGATTTTTATGAAACTGCCGCGCGACATCGGTCCGGTGCATTTCGTCGGCATCGGCGGCATCGGTATGAGCGGCATTGCTGAGGTGCTCGCGAATCTCGGGTATAGCGTGACCGGTTCGGATGTCGCCGAGGGCGCCAACGTCAAGCGCCTGCGGGACAAGGGCGTCAAAGTCGCCATCGGGCACAAGGCCGAAAATATCGACGGCGCCGACGTGGTGGTTGTCTCCTCCGCTATCAAACGTGACAATCCGGAGCTCATCGCCGCGCGCGCCAAGCGCCTGCCGGTTGTGCGACGCGCCGAGATGCTGGCTGAATTGATGCGACTCAAAAGCTGTGTTGCGATCGCGGGTACGCACGGGAAGACGACTACAACCTCACTGGTCGCATCGCTGCTCGATGCTGGCGGGCTCGACCCGACCGTGATTAACGGCGGCATCATCAATGCGTACGGCACCAATGCGCGGCTGGGGGCAGGCGACTGGATGGTGGTCGAAGCGGATGAATCTGACGGTACGTTCCTTAAGCTGCCAGCCGACATCGCTATCGTCACAAACATCGATCCCGAGCATCTCGACCATTTCCATACCTTTGATGCCGTGCAGGACGCATTCCGCGCCTTTATCGAGAACGTGCCGTTCTACGGCTTCGCGGTCATGTGTACTGATCATCCCGTGGTGCAGACGCTGGTCGGCAAGTTGGAAGACCGACGTATCCTTACTTACGGCGAGAACCCGCAAGCCGACGTGCGGTTGATCGATATCGATCATCAGAACGGTCAATCGACCTTCTCGGTGCTGTTCCGCGACCGCGAAGGCAACACGGCGCATACCGTCGACAAGCTCACTTTGCCGATGCCCGGCCGCCACAATGCGCTCAATGCGACTGCGGCGGTGGCAGTGGCGCACGCACTCGGGGTGAAGGACGAGATTATACGCAACGCACTCGCTGGCTTCGGCGGAGTGAAGCGGCGCTTTACCAGAGTTGGAGAGTGGAACGGCGCAATCATCATCGACGATTACGGCCATCATCCTGTGGAGATCGCAGCCGTGCTACGCGCCGCGCGCGAGAGCGCGAAAGGCCAGGTGATCGCGGTGATGCAGCCGCATCGCTACACGCGCCTGCATGATCTGTTCGAGCAGTTCTGCGCATGCTTCAACGACGCCGATACGGTGATCATTGCACCGGTTTATCCAGCCGGCGAGCAACCTATTCCCGGTGCTGACCGTGATGCGCTGGTAACCGGATTGCGCGCCCGCGGCCACAAGCAAGCGATGCCGCTGGAAGCGCCCGAGGAACTTGCGCCGCTTATCAAAGGTCTGGCCAAGCCGGGTGACTATGTGGTCTGCCTAGGCGCCGGTTCGATCACACAATGGGCTTATGCGCTACCGGCAGAATTGAAAGCGCTATGAGCTTCCCTGATATCTTCCCCGAGCTGAAAGCAAGGATGCCTGAATTACGCGGGCGGCTGCTGGCCAATCAGTCTCTTGGAGAATTCACCTGGTTTCGCGTGGGCGGCCCGGCGCAAGTCTTCTTCATGCCGGACGACGAAAATGACCTTGCGTATTTTTTGCGGAACCTGCCGCCAGAAATTCCCATCACAGTGATAGGTGCTGGCTCGAATTTAATTGTGCGTGACGGTGGTGTGCCCGGCGTCGTGATAAGGCTCGGCCGCGGTTTTAACGACGTGAAGGTCGAGGACCATCGTGTCATCGTCGGCACGGCGATGCTTGACGTGATGGTGGCGCGCGCGGCGCAGGCGGCTGGCGTAGCAGGGCTGGCGTTTCTGAGCGGCATTCCCGGAACTATCGGGGGTGCCTTGCGCATGAATGGCGGCGCCTATGGTGGCGAAACCAAAGATATTCTGATCGAAGCGCGCGGCGTCGACCGGCAAGGCAATGTGCGTACCTTCAGCAATGGCGACATGGGATTTTCCTATCGCCATTGTGGCGTGCCGGATGATGTTATTTTCACAATTGCGGTATTGCAGGGTCGCGCCGGCATGCCGGACGAGATCGCCGCGGAAATGGCTGCTATCAAGAAGAAGCGCGAGGCGAGCCAGCCGCGCAATCGCACTGGCGGCTCCACGTTCAAGAATCCGCCGGGCCATAGCGCCTGGAAACTGGTGGATGACTCCGGCTGCCGCGGGCTCACGATCGGTGGAGCGCAGGTGTCCGAACTCCACAGCAATTTCCTGATCAATCTTGGCGGCGCCAGCGCGGCCGACATCGAGACGTTGGGCGAAACCGTGCGGCAAAGGGTGAAGACGCATTCCGGTGTCGATCTGGAATGGGAAATCAAGCGGGTCGGAGTGGAACGCTAAGGTTATGAAACACGTCGCGGTCCTGATGGGCGGCTGGTCGGCTGAGCGTGAAGTATCGTTGCGTTCAGGCAAAGCTTGCGCTGATGCGCTTGAACGGACCGGCCACCATGTCAGCCGTGTCGACGTCGACCGCGAGGTCGCCGCGACGCTGCGTGCGCTCAAGCCCGAGGTAGCGCTTAACGTCTTGCATGGCCGTCCCGGTGAGGACGGCACCTTGCAAGGCATGCTCGAAATTCTTGGCATTCCTTACAGTCATTCGGGCGTGCTTGCGTCTGCGCTGGCGATGCAAAAGGACACGGCCAAGACTGTGCTCAAGGCGGCTCAAGTGCCGGTGCCAGGAGGCATCGTTGCTACTCGCGGAGAGGTCGCGATGCACCATCTGCTGCCGCCGCCTTATGTGATTAAGCCAGTAGCGGAGGGCTCCAGCGTCGGCGTATTCATTGTGCGTGAGGATCACAAGCACCCCCCTCAGGAACTGACGCGCGCCGATTGGGCATTCGGCGACCACGTGCTCGTCGAGCCATATATTCCGGGCAAGGAACTCACGTGCGCGGTAATGGGCGACAAGGCCCTTGGCGTCATCGAGATCGTGCCCACTGTCAAATTTTATGACTATGAAGCCAAATACGCACCCGGCGGCTCCAAACATTTGCTTCCGGCGCCCATCGATTCCGCCGTCTACGGTGAAATTCGGCGCCTTTCCCTCGCCGCCCACCGCGCGCTCGGCTGCCGTGGCGTTACTCGCGCCGACTTCCGTTACGACGACAGCCAGTCCGGCACCAAAGGCCTCGTTTGTCTGGAGGTAAACACCCAGCCGGGCATGACCGAAACTTC
>DASSLE010000330.1:0-23677 GCA_035689725.1 Pseudolabrys sp. | reverse complement strand
TGACGGCGCCAGTCGAGATTGCGAAGCCAAGCGTAACGATCCCGATGACAGCACCAGTTGAGGTGAATACTGCGAACAATATTTTGATAATGCGGTTTTTCATGCCATCGAATTATTCGACAAATAATCTACCTGAGCCGTGTGATCCGAGGGTCAAGCTTATTGAGCTTGAACCAATGACCGCCGCGGCTTTGCAATTTTCTGGCTCGACCAGTGATGCGGCAGTATCCACTCGAACAACGGAACTGATGATGGCAATTCAGAATACGAAGTGGCGTGTATCAGGAGCCGCTACCGCGTTTTTCTATAATCCGCCTTGGACATTGCCATTTCTTCGGCGGAACGAAGTGGCAGTTACTGTCTCCAAGGAGTCGACCGTGGAGCCAAGGCGAGCAAACGGTTGAGCCGGTGTCCGCATCATGGCGTTGATCCATGTCAGGTTCATTTGGGCGCAGTCATCTTTGTTGAATCCAAACAGCGGACACCCTCAGGCTGGCAAGCAATGCCAATGTTGGAGCAAGCAAGCTCAACCTTCTCGTCACGTTTGCAGGTGACGCAGCCGTCCGTCCAAGACTTACAAGATTTGTTGCTGTCACCGTAACTTTGAACCGAAGGTACAATACGATGCGGCGGCAGGTCAGCCGCAGACGCCTTCAACGGTGCGATAAGCATTATGAAGGTTAGGAACGGAAGAGCTGAAAGTGTTTTCAAGATGAAGGTATTTCTCTTCATAACGAATGAAACTTTTGTCACAAGCATGTTTGAGAACTTTGCGAATTACACCTTTACTGAAGTTCGCGAACGAGAGAGCTAACCGGCTTGGGTGGAATCGAGCGTGAAAAGCTCTTGCGGCTGCGCGACCCCGCGCAACGCGTAGCGGCCGACCGATACGAGCCGGCCGCGCATGCCGTCAACGTTAGCGAAGGCCTTCGAGACCAGCACTGGCTGCTCGACCGACCGGCACATGGCGGCGATCCGGCTGGTCTCGTTGACTGCCGGCCCGACCACGGTGAAATCGAGCCGCTCGGTGCTGCCGACATTGCCGTAGAACACCTCGCCTACATGCAGGCCGAGATACATGTCGGTGACCGGTAGCCCGTCGCGTGCGCGCCGTGCATTGAGCGCCGCTACCTCGCTGCGCGCGGCCGTCGCGGCGGCGAGCGCGGCTGCGCAGGCGTGCGCACGATCGGCGGCGGCGAAGATGGCGAGGATGCCGTCGCCGATCAGCTTGAGCACGTCGCCGCCCTGCGCATGGATCGCCGAGACGATGACGTCGGCGTAATCGTTTAGCAGCGGAATCACCTGCTCAGGCGTGGAATCGGTGATACGCGTGAAGCCGCGCAGATCGCTGAACCAGATGACGGCGTCGATGCGATCAGCGACGCCACGCATGATGCGGCCGCTGAGCACGCGCCGTCCAGCGTCGCGGCCGAGATAGGTCTCCATCAACGTCCCGGTCATGCGTGTGAGCGCGGCCGCCTTGACCGCCAGCGCAAGCGTGGGGACAACCCGCGTGAGCGCCGCAATATGGGCATTGGCGAAGCCGTCGGCACTCGCGGTCACCCACGAGGAGTAGATGCAATCCATTTCACCAATAATGCCTTCGGGTGCGAAGCGGTTGATGATGGCGACGTAATCGGTCATGCCCGCCGCCCGGTAATCCCGTAGCACGGGAAATTCGGGTTCGCTTTCCGCGGTGACGCGGCGCCGCAGCATACTCTCCCCAGTTTGCAACATGCGGAAGAACGGACTTGCGCGCCAGCGCGTGACGTGCGGGGTCTGCTCGATGCCGGACGAAGGATGCAAATCCGCAGCTCCTCCCGGCAAAGCGGTGCGGCCGTATTCGTGCACGACAGGCTGCGATGGGTCGTGCCCCCAACGGACCACGCGGCCTTCGTACACCGGGTGAAGCGTATCGATGAGCACCAAGGCGCGGCTGATCGGCAGGCCGGCGGCAAAGGCGCGCTCGCAGAACCCGCGCACCAGCGCATCTTCCGGCTCCCCGCGCAGGCCCGCATTGGCGAGCCACGCGTTCAATGCATCGATGCCGTCCTCGGCCGTCATGCCGTTGGTCATCCTATTTCACGAGCCCGCCGATCTGCCGGTCCAGCAGGTATCTAGGTTCGAGATGTACATCAACCTCACAAAGCGGACATTACAGGGCCGCCATCCAATGTCCGCTTTCGGGGTAAAGCCGACATCGCGCAGACTCCACGTCTCGACGCGGCTATGTTTCAATTAGGCCAGCCCATTTCTTGCTGCCAGCGTTTAATTACCCCGATCGGAAATTCATGTACTCGGACACCCGTCCGCCGGCAGGCTTCCGGCCACATATCAAGCAGCGCCCGATCCCGACTAAGTAATTCGGTTTCGGAGATGTCGTCGCTTTCCGAGCTTGACCATTTTTCCTCAGCCATTTTCAGTAACTCTGTCAGCGGAGCGATGTCTCTTTCGTGCCGCATAAAATCAGCGGATTGTTGCGATGCTTCCGAGAACATCACGCCCATTTCTGTATCGGTCCTCCAAACGGAACGACTGGGCTTCCGCTTTCCATCGATAATGACATCGAACTCATGAGGAATGCCGTATGTTGTTGAAAGCGAAGGCGGACGCCTTGAGCTGAAAGGTCGTGCGCGTTGCAGTCGAGCTTTGGTGCCTTCTCACTGAGAACAATCTGCGCAGGTCTGAACACGGGATTACGAAAATGCCTTCTTTGTTCTGCGCGTGCATTCATGGCGTCCTACCTCATAAAAACTTCCGAGAATTGAACTCAAATAAAAGATGAAATTGGGGAATGTCTTAAGTTGAGGGGTCCTAAAACTACGGCCGCGCTGAAAGAGGCCGTTAATAAAAATGTTTCTGCTCTTCGCCTCTCCCGATGGCTTGCATGAAATTTTCTGTAAAAACTCGAAGGGCCAAGCCCTTCTGATCCGACGCACATACAGTAGAAGTTATCGAAAACCGGAACTGTTTTGATAATCAGAATTTAAATCTACGGGGACCGCCTCGCGGCGGTCCTTCTCAACAAAGTTAGCGTCGCAAAAGCTCAGCGGGTGCTCATGCGGATCGAGGCTGGGTGCCCCGATAGCTTGAAGCGCTTGACCGGGGTGATTTTTGTCCCGTTGACTTTCAGGATCGAGAGATCCTGATCCAGATAATTGTCAATGTAGAGATATTTTCCGTCGGGTGTGAAAGCCGCGCCTTCGGGCAAGCCGCCGACTTCCACGTCGCCGACCTTGGTCACTTTCTTGCCGGAGATGCGCAGCACCGAAATGCTACCATTGCGCTTGTAAAAGTAGGCGCTCTTATTGTTGGAGCCGGCGAGGATGATCGCCACTGCGACATCGCCCTTGGGAGAAAAGGCCAGGCCCTCCGGCCCGTCGCCCACCACAACGCGGTTGGTGATGCGCGGCGGATTGAGCTCGAGATCGACAACGCTCACCGTGTCGACGCTGCCGTCGTGGAACTACCAGCGAAACCGTTATCGGCTGTAAGCGCGATCTTGCCGCTCGGCGCCACAGCGACATTGTAGGGCCACTGGCCGGTCGGCAAATCGAGCTTGTTGTAGGTCACCTTGTCGCCATTGATGTCGAGCAAGGAAACCTTGTGGTCGTTGAACTTGGATACCAGCGCGCGCTTGCCGTCGGGCGTGAATGCGGCGTGTGAGACAATGCCGCCTAAATCAACAGTGTCGATGACTTTTACATCGGTCTCCTTGATCGACAGCTCGTGAGGAACTAGCCGAGACCGAACATTTGCATAGCCCCGCGCTTTTGACCCATTCTGGATAGCTGAAGAGATGGGTCGCCGAGTTGCCGGTGCAAGACTATTTCGTCGCGTACACGTCTGCGGTGACCGTCACGAATAAACCGCAGCCACTTTGATCTGCCCCTCGTTGCGCTCCACCTGGAGCGACACGTCGGTCCCATGCCGGCGCAGCCTTAAGTCTACGGCCGATTGGCCAAGACGCAGATTGCGTAAGGTCACCTCATCGAGGAATGATGGTAGTTGTGGCTTGTGCAATAGGATTTCATGGCGGTCCGGGTTGAATTCGAGACCGAGAGAAGACTGCAGAAGCAGGAGCGGTGTCCCCGCGGACCACGCCTGAGGCGAACAGGCGACCGGATAGAGTGTCGGGCCGCGTTCGCGTCCGCGCTGGAAACCGCAATAGAGTTCAGGCAGGCGCCGCAAGTCCATATAGCTTGCTGCTTCGAACAGGCCCTTGAACACGCGGTCCACCGCGCTTTTGTGTCCGTAGCGTGCAAATCCGGCCGCGATCAGTGAATTATCGTGCGGCCAGACCGAACCATTGTGATACGACATCGGATTGTAACGGCGCTCCTCGCGGGCCACCGTGCGGATTCCCCATCCGGAGAAAAACGAAGGCCGCATCAGATCGCGCATCACCTCCTCCGCACGCTCTGGCGCGGCGATCCCGCTGAATAGCACTTGTCCGGCGTTTGAAGTCCGCACGCGACACGGCTGCTTCTGTCCATCCAGAGCGAGCGCATAGGTGCCAATGTCCTCGCACCAGAAAACAGACTCAAATCGTTCGGCGAGTTTCTTGGCCTGGGCCTCGAGCGCATCGCCGAGCGCGTGCTTGCCGAGCCGGCGAGCGCCACGCGCAGCCAGGCGCTTCGCCGCATAGACGTAGCCCTGCACTTCGCACAGCGCGATCGGCCCTTGCGCGAGCGAGCCGTCCGCATGGAAGGTCGCGTCTCGCGAGTCCTTCCAGCCCTGATTGACAAGGCCCATTTCGCCGGCGCGGTGGTATTCAACGAAACCGTCGCGGTCGGGGTCACCCAGACCGTCGATCCAGCCCAGCGCTGCTTCGACGTTAGGCCATAGTTCGCGCAATGTCTCTGCGTCGCCAGTATGCTCGGCGTAAAGTCCCGCCAACATCACAAATAAGGGTGTCGCATCCACGCTGCCGTAGTACAGGCCGAATGGGATCTCGCCCAGCGCCGCCATCTCGCCGCCGCGCATCTCGTGCGGGACCTTTCCGGGTTCGGCGTCGACAAGCGGGTCGAATGTGGTGGCCTGAAAGGCGGCGAGCCGCCGCAGGACTCCTTTCGCGATTCGAGAATCGCACCACAACATCTGCAGCGCGGTAATGATGCCGTCGCGGCCGAACGTGGTCGAATACCAAGGTATGCCGGCGTAGGGGTAAGGGCCTTGCGGCGTGTTGGTCGTCAGCATCGCGAGGTCGGCCATCGAACGGCACATCATCTCGTTAAAGATATGGTTCGAGCTGGTGATCGTGGCCATGCCGCGGTTCGCAGCCTGCCGTTCATGGAATGCCGCACGTAGCCCCTTTCGAAACGGAACCGCGATGCGTTCCTCGACGCCACGGTCGCAATTGACCGTCACATATATCGACCGGGATTCGCTGGGATGCAGAACGAACGCGTAGTCTGCGAGGCTGTCAGACAACCGTTCCGGCGCCGGATCGAACACAATCATTGTGCGCCGCCGATTGCCGTCGAGGCCCCGATAGTTCAGTGCGACCTTGGCTTTGCCGACCTCCGCGCTTGCGGTACCGCGACGCTTGCGGCGCAGTCCGCGCACCTCGAACAGGTCGGCAAAGTCACTGGCGAAGGCGAACGAAAGCTGGACGTCGAAAGGACGGTCGCCGTGGTTCTGTAAGCGCAGGCGTTGATAGACTGTGCCATTCAGAAGGAAAAGCGTGCGCACGACGTGTAGCATATCCTTCGGCTGCACCAGCTTCTGATCGAGATAGATATCGGGATTGGTCAGGTCGACGGTGAGGAAGGAGTTATCGTCGCGCACTACAGAACCCAGCAGTAGAGCCTGTTTTCCACTCAGCAACATTTCCAGGTGGGAGAGATAGCGTGTATCGCAAAAGAAAATGCCATCGGGTCCACCCGGTGCCGCCCCGATGTCTGCGTGGCTGTCAAATACGGCGAAGCAATCGCCCTGCTTGAGCGTACGGCGCGGCCGTGTGGAGGATCCTGTACCCGGAATGTAGAAAGGTGTTTCGGGAACCTCCTCGATCGGCCTTGCGATCGAGCTGTGGCTAAGCAACGAGAGGCCTCAGAATGTTCGAATCCTTGCCGTTCGGCGTAAGCTCGATTTCTTGCTGGTCGCGCTTGGCGGATGTCACCAGTAGCGACCGATAAATACCGACATAGTCTTTCGCCATCCGTGTGGCGGAAAAGCGTTGTTCGAAACGCTGACGCACCCTTTTTCGATCGAGCGCAATGACGCGCGGCAGGGCCTCGATTGCTTCTTCCATGGTGTCCACGATGGCGCCGGTGATGCCGTCCTCAATGATCTCTGGAACCGAGCCGCAGCGAAAAGCCAGGACCGGGGTTCCGCAGGCCATCGCCTCGATCATGGAAAGCCCGAACGGCTCCGGCCAGTCGACTGGGAACAACAGTGCCTGTGCGTCGCCGAGGAATTGCGTCTTTTGATGGTCGTTGATCTCGCCGATGAATTCAACACCGCCGCCGTCGAGCAGTGGTTCGATCTCGGTCTTGAAATAGGCCGCATCGGCGCGGTCAACCTTGGCGGCGATCTTGAGCGGAATCCCCAGTGCCCGTGCGATGGAGATGGCGCGGTCGGGCCGTTTTTCCGGCGAGATGCGGCCGAGAAAGGCGAGGTAGCTACCGTGCGGCTCCGCGGTGCCGTGATGCAGGCGGGTCGGGATGCCGTGGTGGACAGTGCCCGCGAAGTTCGCATCCGGCACCGGACGGCGCTGCGCGTTCGAGATCGAAACCAGCGGCATGTCGTCGAAGCCCAGGTAGAGCGGGAGCAGATCCGGCAGATCCTGACGGCCGTGCAGCGTGGTCACAGTGCGCCCTGCGATCGATCGAAAAAGCGGGAAATGGAATTGATCGATATGGAAGTGCAGGATGTCGAAGTCGTCGACGCGTTGGCGGACGCGATCAAGCATTAACATATAGTAGGGGATCGTGTCGCGGACGCTGGCGTCGAGCCGGAGTGCCTTGGGTACGCAGGGTACGAGATTGGCTGCGGTGATCGAATCACCACTCGCAAACAGTGTTACATCATGACCGAGGCCCACCAGCTCTTCAGTCAGGTAGGAGACGATCCGCTCGGTGCCCCCGTACAGTCGTGGAGGGACGCTTTCCATCAAAGGCGCAATTTGAGCGATTTTCAATTTTGTTCCTTCCATAATGCCGCATGATAAAGATTTTCGTAAGCCAAAATGTTCCATCATTTTGATCATCGCTAACTAGCTGACTAACATCTAGCGCTTCGCCACCTTCCATCCTCCCGCTTGCCATCGATCATCGGCGCGGAATGCCGGTGCTCTTTATCGTTCGTAATATTTTGCTGCCTGGAGGCTTTGGAAGCGCCTCCTTCGGCCCTCGGTTACGCCAAACAGGGAGTCCATATATGGCTATGGCGAGGGCAAATAGCGAGGGCAAGATTTGCTTTTCGATGCTGAGGGCCAAACCGCCGGCCACGCGTCCCTTTATCGTGATGGCAAGACAATTGGTAGTGCAAGAAAGGTTTGTTAGCAGCGGCGCCTGGTTCTCCTAAGAGCTATCGGTGAATGTCCGCTATCGAGGAAGAGCGGACAGGCCGCAGTGTCGTCTGCTGACTCGCCCCATTCAGTTTTTTCAAACCTAAAAAATCGTTTTGCACTGCGGGGGGATAGCGGGGCGGATAGCGGGCGGATAACACAGCAGGTACCGCGGCCGACCGAGGGCCCACGTCAGGACACCGCGCGGAAAAAAAGCTAATCTTTTCGTAGACCAACCGGGCGTCCCACAGCTCGGAGCCAATTTCATGTCTTTCCTGCGAGTTCGGATACGGACGCTTTTTTTCGCTGCCGCGGCGGTGTTGCTCGCAGTCAGCGCCCCCGTGCGCGCGGCCGAATATCCGAGCCGGCCGGTTACGCTGATGGTGGCGTTCCCGCCGGGCGGGCCAAGCGACGTGCTTGCGCGCATTGTCGGCAAGAAGATGGAGCAGCTGCTGGGCGCGTCGTTCGTAATCGAGAACCGTCCTGGCGCCGGTGGCAATATCGCTGCCGAAAGCGTCGCGCGTGCGGCGCCAGACGGCTACACGCTGCTGATGGGCAACAACAGCATTCTGGCGACCAACGAGAGCCTGTACAAACATCTCAACTATAGCCCCGAAAAAGACTTCACACCGATCACCCTGATCGGCACTCAGGCCAATATACTGGTGATTAATCCGGAAGTTCCGGCTCGTTCGCTGAAAGAGCTGATCGCGCTCGCGCAGGCGCAGCCGGGTAAGATCAATTTCGCGTCCTCCGGCTACGGCGCCGCCGCGCATCTCGCCGGCGAACTGTTCAAGTCTGAGGCAAAGATCAACATTGTGCACGTGCCCTACAAGGGCGCTGCACCCGCTCTGCAGGATGTGATCGCCGGCCACGACCAGATGATGTTTGCCACCGCCGCTTCCGTGATCGCTCATATCGAGGGCGGACGCGTACGCGCACTGGCTGTTACGACCCCCAAGCGCACTCAGGTTTTGCCCGACCTACCAACAATGGATGAGGCAGGTCTCAAAGGCTTCGACGCAAGCACATGGCACGGACTGGTCGCGCCCGCCGGTACGCCACCGCAAGTCATCGCGACGTTGCACGATGCGGCGGTCAAGGCGCTGCACGATCCGGGCGTGCAAGCTTCGCTCGGCAAGCTCGGTGTCGATATCGTCGGCGATATGCCCCAGGAATTCCAATCTTACATCAAGAGCGAAATCCCGAAATGGACGGCAATCGTGAAAGCCTCCGGTGCCACGCTGGATAAATAGCCGATGAGCACCGTGGAACGTCTGAACGGCGCGCAAGCGCGCAATGTACGGCGGCTTGGTCATCTCGATTTGCCGGGGGCGGGGCAGGTCACCGTCGCGGGTGGCCATGCGTTTGTAGGGCACATTCCGAACAAGCAGAACCTCGGGACTTCCATCGTCGATATTTCGGATCCGAAAAATCCGCGGCTCGTGGCGACCGTCACGCTCGACGATCCGGCCTCACATAGCCACAAGGTGCGCGTCACCGACGATCTGATGGTCGTTAATCACGAGCGCAATCCGACCCCGGTCGGGCGGCGCGCCGAGCAATTGCCCGGCGTGCGGCGCGAGCTACGCGAAGCGCTGGGCCGCGAGCCAAATCGCGCCGAACTGGCGCAGAAACTCAGTGTTTCGGAGGGCGATCTCGTTGCGATCGAGGCGGCGGAAAAAGAGTCCTATCACAACGGCGGCTTCCGGATCTATGACATCGGCAATCCTACGACGCCCAAACTGATCCATCATCAATTGACCGGCGGGATCGGCGTGCATCGTTTCGATATGGACGAGCGTTACGCCTACATCTCAACCGAAATGGACGGCTTCATCGGCAACATCCTGGTGATCTACGATCTGCGCGATCCGAAAAAGCCGGGTGAAGTCTCGCGTTGGTGGATGCCGGGGCAGCACATCGCCGGTGGAGAAAAGCCCACCTGGTCGGGCAAACGACACCGTCTGCACCATGCCTTGCGGTTCGGCGACGAGATGTGGGCGAGCTGCTGGCATGGCGGCTTCCGCATTATCGACGTGGCCGATCTGCGAAAACCAAAAACGGTGGCGTCCTATAACTACCATCCGCCGTTTCCGGAGCCGACGCACACGGTAATGCCGGTGCCAGTCAAGCTCGGCGGTCGGCGCATCGCGATTACAATCGACGAAGAGGATCAAGCTCAGAGTGCCAATGAGGAGCAGGCACGGCACGGGCGGCCGCACGCGGGGATGTCGATCTTCGATGTCAGCAACTACGCGAACGTGAAACCGCTTTCGCTGTTCGAGGTGAGCGAACTCGACTCACCATTTGCCCGCACTCCGGGCGCGCGTTTCGGCGCGCATCAATTCCATGAGCGCATGGCCGGTACGCTCGTATTCGCGGTGTGGTTCAGCGCAGGTCTGCGGGTTATCGACGTCGCCGATCCGTCGGCGCCGCGCGAAGAAGGTTATTTCATTCCTGAGCCCGCGGGCGGGCGTCCAGCACCGCAGAGCAACGATGTTGTGCTCGATCAGCGGGGGCTGATTTATGTCGTCGATCGTCACGTTGGATTCGACGTTCTCGAATTCGACGGTGGCCGCGTAGGCTAACGCGCGCTCATTCTCCGCCGCGATAGAACGCCGCCGCATCAGCACTAAAGGCTTTGCGCGATTGTGGATCGAGGTAAAGCATGTGGCCGCCGCGATAGAGCTTGAGCTGTACGCGGCCGGGCGGCTCGAACGCAGGCATGTGGTCGAGGATATAACGCGTCATGGCGTAGGGCGTGATCATGTCGGAATACCCGTGCGCGATCATCAAGCGAAATGACGGACCGTAGGCGAGCAGCACGCGTAGATCATCGTCGGCGCTCACTTGTACACGTCCACCCTGCCAATCCCAATGGCCGGTGACGTCGCTCGCGAGCAGCGCATACGTCATCTCCGTCCTGAACCCGAGCTCGTTACGGGCGTAGGAGGCCATAGCGCCACCATAGGCGCGCGAGACGGCGTCGAGAATCGGATCCGGTGCGCGAGACGAGCGTCGCTCGGGGTAGGGATCATCGACCGCAAAGGTCGCATCATAACGGCTGACGACTTTGTTTTCCGCGGAGCGCAGGGTCTTCACATAGGCATTGGCGGCGAAGCCCCGCGCTTGTGTCACCGCATCCACAGGCAGCCCCGACAATTTGGCGACGCGCTCATAAAATGCCTTGGCCGTGTCGCCCTTGGGCGGCATTCCGGCCAGCGTCACCAGATAATCAGTCATGGCGAATTTTTCCGCCGCAGCGAGCGCGTCGAGATTGAAAGCGTGTTTGCGCTCAAGCTCGGCCGCCGCCAGGGACGGCAATTGCAGCGCAGCGTGAAGCGCGGACTGGTCGTCGCCAAAGGTGAGCCAGCCTTCCAGAAGCGGCGACAGCATGACGATGCCGGAGGTGACGATGCCTTGGTCGCTTTGCAGCGCGCGCGCGACCTTGGCGGCGCGGAAACCGCCATAGCTTTCACCGAAGAGATATTTCGGTGAACCCGCCCGATTGTTCTTGGCAACATAGAGCGCAATCGCCTTGGCCATTGCGTCAGCATCGCTGCGTACGCCCCAGAAATGCTTGCCGTCATCCGATTTGACCGCGCGGCTCCAGCCAGTGCCGATCGGATCGATGAGCACCAGGTCGGTGAAGGCAAGCCAGGTGTCTGGGTTGTCGCGGAAGTCTGCGCGCGTGGCGTCGTGACTATCCGGCCCAAAATCGAGAATGCGCGGTCCGACGATGCCGAGATGCAGGAAGGCGGAAGCCGCGCCTGGTCCGCCATTGAACACGAAAGTTAGCGGCCGGTTCGGCGTGGAATTCTTCGCCGCATAGGCGGTATAGAACACCGACGCGCTTTGATCGCCGGATTGGTTATAGAAGGCGAGCGTGCCCGCGGTCGCCATATAGGTGAGTTTGCCGCGCGGCGTTTCAATCGAATGTTCGGTGACGGAGTCTGCCGGCAGCAGACGCAGCACGCCTTTTCCCGTCTCGTTACGCTCGGCCGAGCTCGGGTGCTCCTGCGCGCCGACTGCGCCAATGGCGCTGGCGAAAACGATCGCCAGCGCAATACGCGGAATGGACAAGAATTTCATAACGTGGCTGCCACTCCTGATACGTGTCCCGATCGCTAAAGCCCCGGCCAGCCAGCCGGCAACGTATCAGCGGCGGCGGAAGTTTGGCCGGCGCTGCTGCGGGGACGGGGACGGGGCATCGCCTTTGTGGCGAAAGCTGATGCGACCGCGCTGCAAATCATAAGGCGACATCTCCACGATCACGCGGTCGCCGACCCCGGTCCGGATGCGGAACTTGCGCATCTTGCCCGCCGTGTAGGCCAGCACCTCATGTTCGTTGTCGAGCTTTACCCGGAAATTGCCGTCCGGGAGAACTTCGGTCACCGTACCGTCAAACTCCAGCAGTTCTTCCTTCGCCATCCAGTCGTCTCCGGTTAGCCTTTTACGTGACGCATAATCTTTTCGGGATCCTGCGCTAGCGTACACGGTGGCCGGCATTACGGCGCGGTTCGCCCGGACGCTGTATAAATGTAACATTTTCGATGCCGCTTGGCTCCCCCGTCGTAGTCTCCTGCCGGTGCGAAGGGTGACCGTTCTGGCTCGGTCGGCCTAGGCGGCCATTGCCCCCGTTATGAGAACGGTGGCCATTGTTGCCTGCACGGCCATGACCGCCGCCGTGACCGCGCTGTCGGTTGCCGCGATGCGGCCGGCCTCCATTGCGGGCTTCTGCCTGTTTCGGAGCCAGCTTGCCGGTGCGCCGGTCCGTTGCAGGGATGGCCATGCGGATCAGCCGCTCGATGTCACGCAGGTACGCGCGCTCCTCGTGGTCGCAGAAGGAGATCGCCACGCCCTCCGCACCTGCGCGCGCGGTGCGGCCGATGCGGTGGACGTAGCTCTCAGGGATGTTCGGCAGGTCGTAGTTGACCACATGGCTGACGCCGTCGACGTCGATGCCACGGGCAGCAATGTCGGTAGCAATCAACGTGCGCAGCTTGCCGTCGCGGAAGTCAGCGAGCACGCGTTCACGCTGGTTCTGTGACTTGTTGCCGTGGATGGCTTCGGCAGCGTGGCCGGCTTTTTGCAGCCCGCGCACGACCTTGTCGGCACCGTGCTTGGTGCGGGTGAACACCAGCACCCGATCGGTCTTTTCGGTCTTGAGTACCTCGACCAGCAGCGACGGCTTTGAGGCTTTCTCGGTGAGGATAACGCGCTGCTCGACACGATCGACGGTCGAGGCTTGCGGCGTGACCGCCACGCGAGCGGGATCGCGCAGCATCGCATCGGCGAGCCGGGTGATTTCCTGTGGCATGGTGGCCGAGAAAAACAATGTCTGTCGTGCTTTCGGCAGCATGGCGACGATCTTCTTGATGTCGTGGATGAACCCCATGTCGAGCATGCGATCGGCTTCGTCCAAGACCAGCACTTCGATCTGGTCAAGGCGTAGTGCGCGCTGATGGACCAGATCGAGCAGACGACCGGGCGTTGCTACAAGGACCTCGGCGCCGCGAGCGAGGGCACGAATCTGCCGGTTGATCGGTACACCACCGATCGCCAACGCGATCTCTAGCGGTCGAATGTGCCGTCCATAAGCGCGGAAGCTATCGGCGATCTGGCTGGACAATTCACGCGTGGGTGAAAGCACCAGCACCCGGCAGGATTTCTGCGCGGGACGCTGACGCTTATTGAAAAGGTGATTCAGGATCGGCAGCGCGAAGGCCGCGGTCTTGCCGGTTCCGGTCTGCGCGATGCCGATGACATCGCGGCTTTGCATGGCGATCGGAATGGTCTGATCTTGGATCGGAGTGGGAGTGACGTATTTCTCTTCGGCGAGGGCGCGAAGGATCGGCGCTGCGAGGCCGAACTCGTTAAATGAAGTCAAAGAGTCTCTTTCTTATACGGCGAAACGGCCGTGCTGCCGTTGCAGCCGGCGGAGTCGCGGGGATCTTAAAGACATCCCGCGTGGCCAGGGTTGTCGGTTAGTTGGAGAAACGGAAGAGGCGGGGCGAAATTCGTTTTGAAGAGTTTCGTGCACGCAGCCCGCAAACCCGAGATCGGGTCTTTCATCCGCTGGGGCTCATATGACAGCCGCCGATGTCCTTTTCAAGGCGCTGCCAACCCTTATTCCGCCGAATGATGAATAAGGTCGATGCAGGCGGCCCTTTTCGCCCGATGGACAAGGCAAGGGAGATCGGGGAATGTCGGGCCGAAAATCCAGTTCTGGGCACAATATTCACTCCGGAGCCGTTGAGATGCCGTTCCCCAGGGCCTCCCAGGCCCTTTCCCGCGTTACCGTTCTCGATCTCACCCGCGTCCGCTCCGGCCCGACCTGTGTGCGCCAACTCGGTGATTGGGGCGCCAATGTAATCAAGATCGAGACGCCGCCGCATCTGGAAAAAGGCGAAGGGCCGGGCGGGCCGCGCGAGAACGCGGACTTCCAGAATCTGCACCGCAACAAGCGCAGCATGACGCTTGACCTTAAATCGCCGCAGGGCCTCGCGGCGTTCAAGCGCATGGTCGAGAAAGCCGATGTGGTGGTGGAGAACTTCCGCCCCGACGTGAAGGATCGTCTTGGCGTCGACTACGAGTCACTGCGCAAGATCAACAAACGCATTGTGCTCGCCAGCATTTCTGGCTTCGGTCAGGACGGGCCCTATCGAGATCGGCCGGGCTTCGACCAAATCGCGCAGGGCATGGGCGGGCTGATGTCGATCACGGGCTTGCCGGGGCAAGGGCCGGTGCGCGTCGGCATCCCGATTGCCGATCTATCCGCGGGTCTGTTCTGCGCGCTCGGTATCATGGTGGCGCTGCTCGAACGGGAGACGTCGGGCGAAGGCCAATGGGTGAACACCTCGCTGTTGCAGGCACAGATTTTCATGCTCGACTTCCAGGCCGCGCGTTGGCTGCAGATGCACGAAGTCGCCAAGCAAGCCGGCAACAATCATCCGACAAGCATTCCGACCGGCGTCTTCAAGACCAAGGACGGTCACATCAACATTGCCTCCACAGGCCAGGTGATGTGGGAGCGGCTTTGCGATGCGCTATCGGCGCCCGAATTGATCAAGCATCCCGATTACGCCACCGGTGCCCTGCGCTCAGAGAACCGCGACGCCCTTAACGCCGAGATCGACAAGCGTACGGTGCGCAAAACCAGTGCCGAGTGGATCGACCTCTTCAACAAGATCGGCGTGCCCTGCGGGCCGATCTATTCGATCGACCAAATGTTCGCCGACAAGCAGGTGAAACATCTCGGCATTGCGCAAAGCGCAAAACGGCCGGACGGCAGCGAACAGGTTTTTGTTGGCCAGCCGGTGAAGCTGTCGCGCACGCCGAGCAAGATCGTGGCGACACCACCGGCGCAAGGCCAGCACACCGATGAGGTGCTCAAGGAATTCGGTTTCGCCGACAAGGAAATCGCCGACTTGCATGCGGTGAAAGCAGTTTGAGGAGGTGAGTGGAATGTCGCAAACCGACAAGATGCTGTCGCGCAAGGAAGGCAAGGTCGGCTATCTGACCTTTAACAATCCGGAGCGCCACAATGCCGTTTCATTGGAAATGTGGGAGGCGGCATCGGGTTTCCTCGAGGATTTTAAGAACGACAAGAACATCCGCGTGGTCGTCGTCACCGGCGCCGGCGGCAAGGCGTTCATCTCGGGCGCCGACATTTCCAAATTCGAGAAGGAGCGTTCGACCCAGGAAGGCGTCGACCGTTACAACGCCGCGGTCGATCGCGCCAACAACGCCTTCTACTCGTTTCCCAAGCCGACCATCGCCATGATCCGCGGCTATTGCATCGGCGGCGGCGTCGGGCTGGCGCTTTGCTGCGACATGCGCATTTGCACTGAAGGCTCGAAGTTCGGCGTGCCGGCCGCCAAGCTCGGGCTCGGCTACCGCTTTGATGGCCTCAAGAAGCTCGTCGATCTGGTAGGCCCATCCTTCGCCAAGGAGATTTTCTTCACCGCCCGGCAATTCACGGCGGCCGAGGCGCAGATGATGGGTTTGGTCAATCGCGTGCTGCCCGACTCAGAGCTCGAGAGCTACGTCAAAGACTATGCCGAGACCATTGCGGCCAACGCACCGCTGACAGTCGATTCTGTGAAATATATTGTCGGTCAGGCGGTCACCGACGAAAGCAAGCGCGATCTGAAGAAATGCGACGACTTGGTGCAGGCCTGCTTTGCCAGCAATGATTATAAGGAAGGCCGCAAGGCATTCATGGAGAAGCGAAAGCCGGCATTCACCGGATCATAGAGCACCAAGTAGGGACGAAGAGAAAATCGCCTGCGGCGTTAATACCACAAGGCAAAATGATACAGCCGCGATAAGCGGTGGGTGTAGGGGAGGAAGCACGTGGCGTCTGTCGAGTTGCGAAACTTGACCAAGCGATATGGCACCGTCGCGGTCGTCGACGACATTTCGCTTACCATCGAGCATGGTCATCTTGTTTGTCTGTTGGGCCCATCGGGCTGCGGCAAAACGACGACGTTGCGGCTGATTGCAGGTTTTATCGAACCGAGTGCCGGTGAGATCAGCGTCGGCGACAAGCTGGTTTCCTCGCCAGCGCATACGTTGCCGCCCGAGCGGCGTAATATGTCGATGATCTTCCAGAGTTACGCGCTCTGGCCACACATGACGGTGTCTGAGAACATTGTCTATGGACTGAAGTTACGGAAGTTGGACCGCGACACAATCGGCAAAAAACTCGATGCGATTCTCACGACCACGCGGCTTGCGCCGCTGGCCCAGCGTTATCCGGGCGAATTGTCGGGCGGCCAGCAGCAACGCGTGGCCCTCGCACGCGCACTGATCGTCGAACCAGAGACCCTGTTGCTCGACGAGCCGTTGTCCAACCTTGATGCCAATTTGCGCGAGGAAATGCGCTTCGAAGTGCGCCGGTTGCACGATGCCTATCGTTACACGACGGTCTACGTCACCCATGATCAGTCGGAAGCGATGACCACCGCCGACCTGATTTGCGTCATGAATCTCGGCAAGATCGAGCAGTCCGGCAGCCCGGAGGAGATCTACGACCGGCCGCGTTCGGAATTCGTCGCGCGCTTCATCGGTTCGAGCAATGTGGTCAAGGGCAAAGGCCTTGATGGTGGCCGCGTCGATCTGGCCGGCGTTGCGTTGCGCTGCACCGGCGAGAAAGTTGTGGCCGGCGCGCTGACGGCCGTTTCAATTCGCCCGCACGACATCTTGCTGTCCGCCAAGCAGCCGCCGCAGGCCGAAAACGTCGTGTCGGCCACCGTGGTGCGGCAGGTCTTTCTCGGCGACAGCCGGGATTATATGGTTGAGGTCAAGAACGGCGCGCAGCTGCGGGCGGTCACCGTAGCCGAACAGAATATTCCGCAGGGCAGCGCCGTGTGGCTTCATTTGCCACCCGACCGGTGCCGGGCGCTAGCTGGGTAAGACTTAAGAAAACGAGAAGGAAAGTTTCGCGGGGGCGAAACAACAAGATCGGGATATGGAGGATACGCCAATGAGAAACTCGCAGGTTTCACGCCGCGACGTGCTGATCGGCTCGAGTGCGCTGGCCGCAGGTGCTGCGTTCTCGACGCAAGTACTATCGGCTGCGCCGCCGGCCAGCGCGATCACGCCGGCGCTGATCGAGGCGGCCAAGAAGGAAGGCAAGGTGGTCTGGTACACCTCGGTCGACCTGCCGCTGGCCGAAAAGGTCGCCAAGTCGTTCGAGGCGAAGTTCCCCGGCATCGCGGTGCGAGTCGAGCGCACCGGCGCCGAGCGCGTGTTCCAGCGTATCGGCCAAGAATACGCCAGCAACATCCACGCCGTCGACGTCGCCAATTCGTCCGACGCCGCGCATTTCATCGTCTGGAAGAGGGGCAATCTGCTCGAAGCCTACGTGCCCGAGGACGTCGCCAAGTTCTATCCCGCCGAGCACAAGGACCCGGACGGTATGTTCGCCAGCTTCCGCGTCTGGGTGTGCATCATCGCCTACAATACGAATCTGGTGAAAAAGGAAGAGGCGCCAAAAAGCTTCGCCGATCTGCTCGATCCGAAATGGAAGGGCAAGATCGTCAAGGCGCATCCGGGCTACAGCGGTACCATCATGACCGCGACCTACCAGATGCAGCGCGACCTCGGCTGGGGCTTCTTCGAGAAGCTGGCGGCGCAGAACATCATGCAGGTGCAGTCCTCGGCCGATCCGCCGAAGCGCCTGGCGCTCGGCGAGCGCGCGGTGATGGCCGACGGCAACGAGTACAACATCTTCCAGATCAGCGAGAAGGGTGGGCCGGTGGCGCCGGTTTACGCCACCGAAGGCTCACCGCTGATCGTCGGCCCGACCGGCATGTTCAAGGCTGCGCCCAATCCGAACGCCGCGCGGCTGTTCTGCAACTACAGCTTCACGCCGGAATGCCAGCAGCTCATCATCGACACCGGCGGACTGCGCTCGATGCATCCGAACACCAAGGAAAAAGCCGGCCGCACGCCGTTCAAGGACATCAAGGTGATGAAGGACGACCCGGCCGCGGTCGAAAAAATGAGCGACGAGATCAAGCAGCACTACAGCAAGATCTTCCACGTCTGAGATAAACATCCCTAGGCCCGCGCGTGACCGAGGGAAAAAATCGAGGACGCCATGACCAAACAGCTTACGAAACGTGATGTGCTCAAAGGTGCTGGTGCGCTTGGCCTCAGCGCCTTTGCCGTGCGGGTTGCCGCAGCTCCTGCGGCGGAAGCGGTGACGCCGGCCTTGATCGAGGCGGCGAAAAAAGAAGGCAAGGTCGTCTTTTACACAGCGATGGACTTGCAGTTCGCGGAACGTCTCGGCAAGGCATTCGAGGCGAAGTTCCCCGGCGTTGACGTGCGCGTGGAGCGATCCGGCGCCGAACGCGTTTTTACCCGAATCGGCCAAGAGTATTCCTCTAACATCCACACCGTCGATGTCGTCAACACCGCCGACCAGGCGCATTGCATCATCTGGAAACGCAACGGCTGGCTTGCACCGTACGTGCCGGAAGAGGTCGCGAAGTATTACGATAAGCGTTACTACGACCCCGAGGGGCTGCATGTAACGACGCGAATTCTGATCTCTCCGATCGCCTACAACACGAATCTGGTGAAGAAGGAAGACGCGCCGAAGAGCTTCATGGATCTGCTCGATCCGAAATGGAAGGGCAAACTGGTCAAGGCGCATCCGGCCTATAGCGGTACGATCATGAACGCGACGTTCGAGATTGCGCGCGAACTAGGCTGGGACTACTTCGTTAAGCTCGCCGCACAAAACGTCATGCAGGTCCAGTCGGCGACCGACACGCCGAAAAGAATATCGCTCGGCGAACGCGCGGTCATGGTGGACGGCGCGGGCTACCTTGTAATCCGCTACAAGGAGGCGGGCCAGCCGGTCGACATCATCTATCCGGAGGAGGGCACGCCGCTCGCCACCGGCCCAAGCGCGGTCTTCAAGGCCGCACCCAATCCGAATGCCGCGCGCCTGTTTCAGAATTGGATGCACTCGCGCGAGGCCCAGCAGATGATTGTCGATTCGGCCCGCCAGTATTCGCCGCACGGCCAGACCGTGGAAAAGCTCGGTGTCCGCAAGCTCGCCGACATCAAGTTGATGAAGGAGGATCCAGAAGGCGTCCATGCGCAGGCGGACGCGGTCAAGAAGCGTTACGCAGAAATATTCAAGGTGTGATGACAATCGCCGTTCCAGCAACGCCGGCGCCTCGCAAATTCGGGATAGATGTCTCGAAGCCGGTGCTCTATGGCTTTGCCGCGGTGCTGTGCGTGCTGATCGTGCTGCCGCTGTCGTGGCTGTTTCTCTACAGCCTGACCGACGCCAAGGGTTCGCTGACGCTGGCCAATTTCTATCGCCTGTTCAGCGAGTCGGCCTTTCTCGAACCGCTGATCACCACCTTTATCATCGCCACGACATCCGCCATCATCTGCTGTGCGGTGGCCGCCCCGATGGGCTGGCTGGTGGCGCGCACGGACCTGCCCTTCAGCGGTGTGATCCGTGCGCTGGTGACGGCCTCGTTCGTCACGCCGCCGTTTCTCGGCGCCATCGCATGGGAACTGCTGGCGGCGCCGAACAGCGGGCTGCTCAACAAGATCTTCCGCAGCCTGACCGGCGCAGAACAAGACGTTCACCTCTTCAACATCTACACCATGGAAGGCATCATCTTCGTTATCTCCTGCTACACGTTCCCTTACGTCTTCGTGTTGGTCGCCAATTCGCTCGACCGCACGCCCGGCGAACTCGAGGATGCCTCGTCGATTCTGGGCGGCGGACGCTGGTACACCGCGCGCCGTGTCACAATTCCTCTGGTGCTCCCGGCCTTACTCGCCGGTGCTCTGGTCGCGTTCCTGCAGGCGATGACGCTGTTTGGCTCGCCGGCGATCCTGGCGCTGCCGGCCGGCTTCCACACCATGACCACCAAAATCTGGAGCCTGTTCCAATATCCGCCGAAGCCCGAGCTCGCCGCCGCCGCCTCGCTACCGCTGCTGGTGCTCACCGTCATGCTGTTGCGCGCCGAGCATATGATCCTCGGTCGCCGCGGCTATTCGGTGGTCGGCGGCAAATACGGCGCGCCACGGCTGATCCCGCTGCATCGCCTACGCTGGGTCGCCTTCATTGTGTGCCTGCTGGTTCTCATGCTGCCAGTGTTTCTGCCCTATGCCGCGTTGTTCAACGCGGCATTCTCGCCGGTCGCCACCACCTTCCTAACCTGGCAGAACGCCACCTTGCGCAATATCGAGTTCGTGCTGTTCGACCTGTCGGCGGCCTCGCTGGCGCTCAAGAACACCGTCATCCTCGGCACCGCTACCGCTACCATCGGCACCATGATCGCGGTGGTGATCGCCTACGTCACCGCGCGTCAGGCGGTGACCGGCTGGCGCGTGCTCGGCTTCCTCGCCACCGCGCCGATCGCCATTCCCGGTATAGTGCTTGGCGTCGGCCTTTTCTTAAGCTACACGCGGCCGCCGTTCGTGCTCTACGGCACGCTGTGGGTCCTGCTGATCGCCTTCGTCACCATCGCGCTGCCGTCGGCCTATCAGCAATTGCAAGCCGCATTCCGCACCATTCATCCCGAACTGGAAGATGCCAGCCGCATTCTCGGCGCCACCCGGCTGAAATCGCTCTGGCAGATCACCGCGCCGCTGCTGCGCACCGGCGTGATCGCGACCTGGTGTTTCATCTTCGTCGGGGTGATGCGCGAATTGTCTGCGGCGATCATTTTGTTTACCTCGGAGACCAAGGTGATCTCGGTGCTGATCTACGATCTCAACGAAAGCGGCGATCTCGGCGCCATTTCGGTGATCGGCATCGGCATGCTAATCATCACGTTCAGCGTGGTGATCGCGGTCAACCGCATCCCCGGCTTCGGCAACGTGCGGTTCCGCACCTGATTATGGACGCGAAGCTTCCCCAGGCTTCCGTCGCGCAGCATCTGGCCGAGCGCATCGCGACGCTGCGCGCTGATACGCTGCCGCCCGCGGTCAGGCGGAAATGCGAGGACCTGCTGATCGACGTGGTTGGCCTCTGCGTCACCGCGCGCAACGAGGACTATATCAAGAGCGCGCTGGCCGGCTGCGACGATGCTGGGCCCTGCACCGCGATCGGGCATGCGCGCACGCTGAGCGCGGCCAGCGCCGCTTTCGTCAATGGCACCGCGGCGCACGGCGAGGACTTCGACGACACCTTCGAGGGCGGGCCGGTTCATGCCGGCGCGGTCATCGTGCCGGCTGTGCTGGCGGCGTGCGAGCGTCACAAACCCGAGGGCGCTGCGGCGTTGCTCGGCATCGCGGTCGGCACCGAGGCGATGTGCCGCTTGTCCACGGTGGTGCCGAAGGCGGTGCACAAGGCCGGTTTTCATCCGACCGCGATTTTCGGCGTCATGGGCGCCGCTGCTGGCGTGAGCGCGGCGCTCGGTCTCAACGCCAAACAAATCACCGACGCGCTAGGCATTGCCGGCAGTTTCGCCGGCGGCATTATCGAATATCTGGCTGAGGGCGCCTGGACCAAACGGTTGCACCCGGGTTGGGCCGCTCAGTCCGGTATACGCGCCGCGCTACTCGCGCGCGGTGGCTTTCTTGGCCCGCGCACAGTCTTTGAAGGCGTACATGGGCTGTTTCACGGTTTTGCGCATACAACGCAAGGTGACTACAACGCGGTTACTGGCGACTTCGGTAAGCGTTGGGCAACCGAGACGTTGGCTTTTAAACCCTATCCATGCGGGACCATGGCGCATCCTTACATCGACTGCGCAAAGCGCCTTGCCGTGCGCGGCATCAAGCCGGGCGAGGTAAAGGAGCTGATCTGCGAGGTGGCAGAAGGCACTGTGCACCGGCTATGGGAACCGCTCTCCGACAAGCAGCGTCCGCCCAACGGCTATGCGGCGAAATTCGCGACGCCTTTTATTCTCGCCACCGGTTTTGTGCACGGCAGCGTCGGGCTCGACGCCTTCACTGAGCAAGCGGTGCGCGATAAGGACGTGCTCGCACTCGCATCGAAGGTGCGCTACGTCATCGACCCTGATAATCCCTATCCCAATAATTTCACCGGTCACATCCGTGCGGTGCTCAACGACGGCCGCGTGATTGAGGAGCGTCAACCGCATTTCCGTGGTGGTGCGCATGAGCCGCTCACCCGTACGGACATCGAGGAAAAGTTTATGCTCAACGTCCGCCACGGTGGCTGGGACGACAAGCGCGCTACTGCCGCGCTTAGACAGCTGGCGACACTTTACGAAGTCAAGATTGATCTGACCTACTTACGAGGATAGCTACGGGTTATGGATGACAACAAGGAACTTACCGGCAAGGTTGCTATTGTCACCGGGGCCGGGCGCAATATCGGACGCGCCATTGCGCTCGCGCTCGCGCACGCTGGTGCCTCTGTCGTGCTCAATGTGCGATCGAATCAGGCCGAAGTCGATAGCGTCGTGCGCGAGATCGAGGCGGCCGGCGGCAGGGCGGTCAGCGTCCTTGGCGATGTCGGCAACGAGAAGACTGCCCCCGCGCTCGCTGATGCCGCGGTCAAAAAATTCGGCCGCATCGACATCCTTGTGAACAATGCCGCGCTCCGCCGCGAAAAATCCATCGCAGAAATGAGCTATGCCGAATGGCGCGAGGTGATGGATGTCATCCTCGATGGCACTTTCCGCTGCGTGCATGCCTGTCTACCGGCGATGAAGAAGAACGGTGGCAGCATCATCAATATCGGCGGCATGAGCGCGCATATCGGCTCGAAAAACCGCGCACACGTGATGACGGCCAAGGCCGCGCTGGTCGGCTTTTCCCGAGCGCTCGCCCACGATCTGGCTGCTGACAAGATTACTGCCAACTGCGTGGTACCGGGCGCAATCGACACGACGCGGCCAGCCGCGTCGCAGAAGCCGGCCCATCACCTGACCCATGGCACCATTACTGGCGAGCGTGGCAAGTCCGAAGATGTTGCGGCCATGGTGCGCTACCTATGCGGCCCCGGTGGCCGCTACGTCACCGGCCAGACCATCCACGTGAGCGGCGGTGCCTATCTCGGGTCATAGCGTCCATGTCGTGCGCGACGGGCAGGGTGGCCGCGCTGGCTCTTAAGTGCTAATCCATCGTCCACGAGTGTTCCGGGTAACAACGAGGTTCCTATGTATTGCGAACTAGGTCTTTACATCGATGGCAAATGGCTCAACGGCGAAGGCCGCAAGGGCGAGGACGTGATTAATCCCGCGACCGGCAAGGCCCTGGCGCATCTGCCGCATGCCAGCAAGGCCGATCTCGATGCCGCGCTCGCCGCCGCTGAAAAAGGATTTGCCGTGTGGAAGGCGACCTCGGCCTATGACCGAGCCAAGATCATGCGCAAGGCCGCTGACCTCGTGCGTGAGCGCTACGACCACATTTCCAAGGTCATGACCCAGGAGCAGGGCAAGGTCTATCCGGAGTCGCGTGCGGAAGTTCTCACCAGCGCCGACATCATCGACTGGTACGCTGAAGAGGGCCGAAGGGCTTACGGCCGCATTGTGCCAGGTCGGCAAAAGGGCGTACGCCAGGTCGTGTTGCAGGAGCCGGTCGGCGTGGTTGCGGCTTTCACGCCCTGGAATTTTCCGACGCTAACGCCAGTGCGCAAGATCGCCGGCGCGCTTGCCGCCGGTTGCTCGCTCATCATCAAGGCCTCGGAAGAAACACCGGGCG
>DASSLE010000329.1:0-3714 GCA_035689725.1 Pseudolabrys sp. | reverse complement strand
GGTGTCCTGATCACTCCTCAATGACGAATCGATTTCCTTGAGTGCCGATGACAGTGCGGCCTGATCGCTCGAGCTGACAGTTCCTGCGGATACTTCCGATTGCAGCTCTTGCTGTAACTTTTGAAGCGGAGAGTAGAATGTGCTGTTGGACGCTGCGGAGATGGATGTCATGGCGTGCCCCGTTTTGGTTAGTGCCGCGACCCTACGTTTTGCAGTCTTAATCAAACCTTTCCCGCTCGATGCAGAAATGTTGCGCTATCTTGCGACTGCGGGCTCAGCAATTTTCGGAAACAATTCTCTTCGCTTTCGATCACTGCAAACCCGTATTCGCTTTTGGATAATACCAAGTCTCATTGATTAGAACTCGTGCGCCCATTGGCGCAGTCCGATGGACATGATCTTCCAGGGTCGGTCGACAAGGGTATTCCAAGCGTAGCAGCAATGATCGACGATATCGTCGTAGGATTTGAAGACGCGGTTCGAGAGCCAGTTGTCGCGCATATATTGCCAGATATTTTCAACCGGATTGAGTTCAGGGCATTTCGGCGGCAGCGGGATAATGGTGATGTTGGCGGGAATGATCAATCCTGCTGACAGATGCCATCCGGCCTGGTCGACGAGGAGGACGGCGTGGGCTCCTGGTGCGACCGCCTTGGCGATTTCCGCGAGGTGCAGGTTCATCGCTTCGGTATTGCAGAAGGGCAGGATCAGAGCCGCGCCCTTGCCCTGTTTTGGGCAGATTGCACCGAAGATATAGGTCGAGGCGGTTCGCTGATCCCGCGGAGCGCTCGGGCGAGTGCCGCGTTTGGCCCACCTGCGGGTGATCTTGTTCTTCTGGCCGATACGAGCCTCGTCCTTACATGAGGGTTCGACTGTCAATGGGCCTGTGGCATTCGCTTCTCCGATCTTGATTGATGGTGCTTCGGCACGTCGTTGGGTCCGGGGCTATCGAGTCTCGCAGCTACGGCTGCGTCACCTTACATGCGGTCGGGCCCGGAGCACGGTCCCGCACCATAATGCCTCATGCCCGAGGCGTAGCCCCGGCGAGACGCGACCCACCTGAAACGCGGCGGCGTTGTGCCGCCAAAGAAGAAGACGGTCGCGCTCCCCGTATCGCCGCCGGCGAATGCTGCCGGTGGCAATTCCTGTCTGTCTATGCTGCGACTGTTGTCTCGGCCCGGATCTCGGCCCCAGCCGGTATTACCCCCGTCTCTGCGTAGCGCCAGAGCGCGATCAACAGCTTACGCGCCATGGCCACAATGGCGATGCGCCGTGTGCGCCCGGCCAGCGTGCCGACGCGCTCGCGGAACCACTCTGCCAGCTCGCTGCCAGGCTGGTAGCGAAGCCAGAGCCATGCAAGCTGGATCATAGTCGTCCTTGCGCGCGGGTTTCCCGCCCGGCTGATGCGCCGATCGCGATCCATGCCGCCGCTCTGGTAGGGCATTGGTGTGATGCCGACGTAGCTTGCGATCTGCCGGCGGTTGTCGAATGAACGATAGAATACCTCACGCGTGAGCACGGCGGCGAAGTTCTCGCCAATACCGCGGATGCGAGAGAGGGCGGCTATCTTGCGGCAGCCCTGATCCTGCGGCTTGGTTTTTGCCGCCTGGTCGCGCTCGGCCTCGACCTCCCGGATCAACTCCAAGGTCATGACGAGCCGTCGACGCAAGCGATCCAATTCGGCCCGAAGATGGCGCGGTATCTCGCGTCCATCACCGGTGCGCAGGACAGCAAGATCGCGCTCCCATGAACGAAGAGAGGGTCTTTTCCGGATGCCCTGGGTGAACAGCAGCGCTTCAATACGGTTTTCGATGCGCAGCCTCTCCTGCACCAGCTTCTCGCGCTCGCGGTGCGTGCGCTTGGCATCCTCCTCCTCCGGTGTTGGCACGCGTACCATGCTGCAGGCTTGGTGATCACCCCGGAGATAGGCCGCAAGCACGCGCAGCATCCCCTCCGCATCGAGCCGGTCCGTTTTAGCCCGTCGGGCCCGGCGGTTGACGAGAATGCTGGTGGGTTCAAGAACATGGCAGGCGAGACCATATGCCGTCAGCAAACGGTGCAGCCAGAAGCCGTCACGTCCCGCCTCAAAGCAGCAGACAACGCCTATCGTCGCGTCGAGCCCGCGAGCAGAACGGGCCCGCAGAGACGAGATCAGAGCCAACAAGGCGGCCGTGTCGCCACCATCGATCCGATGCAGATTTGGCTTCTCCAACCCTGGCATGCGGGCGGCGACGAGCCACGTTGATGCACTGAGTTCGATAGCAAGGAGGATAGTAGGATTAACGGTGTCAATCGGTTGCATAGTGGCAGCTCCATCGCTTTGATTCGGGGCGGCCAAAGTATCGGCTCAGCCCGTCCTCATAGCATCTGGAACCAAATTTCTATCTTGCCGACGTCGATTGCTTTTTCGCGCGCGACTTCATCCAGGCGCGCTGGGAACTTTTTTTAAAATCCTCGATTGCTCCCTCGGCTTGCGCATGATGACGGGGTCGTGCCGAGAGCTTGCGGTAACCCATCGCGCGAAGCTCCCGGCTCAGCGTCTGCTTGGCGACCGTGATGCGGAACTCCTCGTATATCCATTGCGAAAGATCGATCAGCCGCCAGCGCACGACACCGTGGATCGCCGGGATCGGGCCGCTCTCGATCATCCGCACAATCGCCTGGCGTTGCTCATCATTGAGCCTCGAGGGTTGACCTGGCGATTTGCCGTCAAGCAGGCCGACAGCACCCCGCGCATTAAACCGCATCACCCAGTCCCGGATGATCTGCAGCGTCACGCCGCCAATCCTCGCCGCCTCGGTGCGGGTCGCCCCATCGTAAATGGCCGCCAGCGCCAAAAGCCGCCGAGCTTGCGGGCCATCCTTCGTCTTCCTCGCAAGTGCGCGCAGCTGAGATGCCTTGAAGTCCCCGCGCAACGATACTGGAATAGACATGACGAACCTCCATCGTTCGCCACCAATGAATCAGAGCAAAACTGATTTGGGAATCGTCAACGAGTCACAATTGCTGAGATTTGGTATAAGACCTTCTAGGTGAATAACCGTACCGTACTAGAGACCGCCGAAGAGACGACAATTTGCGCTTGGAGACGACATTTTTCTCCAAAACTTCGTACTTCGCCGTTTTAGTACGGTTCTGAAAGCGAAAGGGCGAGCGCAATAACTTGCACTACAGTTTGCTCAAGGTTCGAATCTTTCTTCGACGAGCGAGAGTAACACGCCCTCTAACCTCACCAAGGGTCAAGCTTCGGCCATCTTCGCGAGCACGCGCTGCACTAGCGCGGGATCGCGATAGACGTTGCGCGGCTTCAATAGGTGTTGGACTTCGACGGTCAGCTTGTGGATAGTCGGATCTTCGGCGGCAAGCCGGGTCAGGGCAATACCGAATTTGAGCGTGGTCTCAAAATCTGCCGGCCGTTGCCCCCGCGTATCAGGAAACACAAAGTCGAGTATGGCTACCGACCACGGCGTCTCGATCAACGTCTGCACCTCGGCGAAGAAAGTCGGCGCGAGCCCGGCGATTGGATCGCTGTCCCCCCTTTGTCTCTCGAGAAGCCTCTGGAGCAGGCACGCCTCCAGGGCGGCCACGCTCATGCCTTGGCCATAGACCGGGTTAAAGCGGCAGATCGCGTCCCCGATGGGCAGAAGCCCGCGGGGGAAGACGTCTAGTCGCTCGAAATGGCGGCGCACGCTCTCGGGGAAGCCGTAGCGCGCG
>DASSLE010000328.1:0-5158 GCA_035689725.1 Pseudolabrys sp. | reverse complement strand
CAGATCGAAAGCGGCGTCTATTGCCCCATCGCGATGACTTACGGCTCGGTGCCGACACTGCGTCATGCGTCGGCGATTGCTAAGGAATGGCTGCCGCGAATTTTCTCGCGCGACTATGACCGCCGCTTTCGGCCGGCACGCCTGAAAACCGCGGCGCTCGTTGGGATGGGCATGACCGAGAACCAGGGGGGCTCGGATCTGCGCACAAATACAACGCGTGCGGAACCTACGGCCGATGGCAGTTTCCGCTTGTATGGCCACAAATGGTTCATGTCGGCGCCGATGTGCGACGCCTTTTTCGTCCTCGCGCAGTCGCCAAAAGGATTGAGCTGTTTCCTCATGCCGCGCTGGACGCCGGATGGCGAGCGCAATGCCATCCAGATTCTTCGCTTGAAGGACAAGCTCGGCAACCGCTCGAATGCATCGAGCGAGGTTGAATTCCAGGGCACGTACGCACAGCTCATCGGTGAGGAAGGGCGCGGCATTCCGATCATCATCGAAATGGGAAACTACACGCGGCTCGATTGCTGCATCGGCTCTTCAGGCTTGATGCGGCAGGCGGTCGCTCAGGCGATCCACCACGCACGCCATCGTATAGCCTTCCAGAAAAAGCTGATCGATCAGCCGCTGATGACGAATGTACTCGCCGATCTGGCCTTGGAATTCGAAGCCGCGACCGCGCTCACCATGCGGCTCGCACGCGCGTACGACGAAAACGACGAGACGGCACAGGTGATACGGCGCGTGGTGACGCCGGCAGCAAAATTCTGGATTTGCAAGCGCACGCCATTCGTAACTTATGAGGCGATGGAGGTGCTCGGCGGTTCAGGTTACATCGAGGAAAGCATCATGCCGCGCCTCTATCGCGAGGCACCGGTCAATTCGATCTGGGAAGGCTCCGGCAATATCATGTGCCTCGACGTGCTGCGTGCGATGGAGCGCACGCCGAATGCGGTTGATGTTCTGCGGCACGAACTTGGCGATGGCAAGGACGCACGGCTCAAAGCCTTCGTGGAGCGATTGGAAAAGCGCTTCACCGGGCGCGAACGCAACGACGAGTCGCAGGCGCGCGCATTGGTTCGCGAAATTGTGCTGGCGCTTCAGGCGGCCCTGCTCATTAAGCATGCGCCGCAGCCGGTAGCGGACGCGTTTTGCGCCTCGCGACTCGCAGGCGAGGGCGGCTCAGCTTTTGGTCAGCTGCCGCGTGGGGTTGATTTGCGCGCGATCGCTGACCGCGCGGCACCCGTGCACTAGAGCTTGCCGAATACCGCCAGCACTAACGCCACCTGCGCCAGGAAGCCCACCGTGAAAGCGAGCGTGCGCAGAACGGGCACGCCCATCGTGTAAATGACGGCATGTGCCAGCCGCGCCCAGAAATAAACAGCGCAGGCAAGGACCGTGCTCTCGGTCGAGTGGCCCTGCGCGTCGAGGATCAGCACCAGTGGTGCGAAGATCACCAGGTTCTCGACCGCGTTGGTGTGCGCGAAATAAAGTCGCTGCGCCCAAGCCGATTGCGGCTTGTCGTTGCGCGACGGGTTGGCCATGCTGCCCATCAACCCGCGCACCATGGCGCGATCGATAATATACGGCACCCACAATAGTCCGGTCAGGATGACCGTCAGCGTCAACCACATCATTTCCTTGGTCATCGGCGCTCCCCAATTCGATACCCTACCGGGGCGCAAGCATATGCGATGGCAGGGCGATTGTCGCGCCCGCAGGCATCAAGAGGCCATCAAAGATCTTATGACGACGTAAAGGCCGACAGCGATGACAATGCCGGAAAAGGTGCGAGTAAGCGCGTGCTTATGACCGGCGAGATGACGTGCCAATCTAATGCCGAGTAGGCCGCCGAGCGCGCCGCCAATGACAAAGAGTCCTGCGAGGCGCCAATCGACGAGTCCGGACCAGGCGTAGCTCGCCGCGGTGGTGAGTCCGAATGCAGTGACGGACACCAGCGATGAGCCGATAGCATTGATCAGTGGCATCGCGGTCGCGCCGATCAACCCCGGCACTATAAGAAAACCGCCGCCGATGCCGAAGAAGCCGGACAGTGCGCCGACCGCAAGGCCGATGCCGATAAGCATGGGTAGCATTCGCGGCATGGTCTCGCGGGTGAGTTTGACGTGCGGATTGCCGCTCGACTTGCGTGGCCGCAGCATCAGGATGCCGACAACGACCATCAGCACGCCAAACAACATCAGCAACCGGCTGCCATCCACCATCTTGCCGAGCTGCGCGCCACCGGCCGCACCAATCATCCCCGCGATCGCAAATGTAATTGCGCAGGGCCATTTCACCGTCTGCTCACGCGCGTGACCAGCGAGATTGGCGGCGGCGCTGGCCGCAACGGCTATCGCGCTGGTGCCGATCGCGACATGTGGGGAGGGTACTCCGACCACATAGACAAGCAACGGCACCGCCAAAATCGAACCGCCGCCACCAACCAGTCCAAGAACAAAACCAACGACGCTGCCGGAAGCTACTGCCAGCAGATCGTGTAGTACCGTCATTGCGCCGCGGCCGGCGTGCGCCGATTCCAGGGCATTAACGCCAGAACGTGCGCCATGCCACAGAATCCGGTGCTTCCGGCAAATATTAAGCCAGCACCGACAAAGCCCGACAATGCATAGAAGCCGGGCGCCACGAGTGCGCCAAGCACGACCCCCGAGAGCACCAGGCTGCCGGCAACAATTTGCACCTGCCGAATGATGTCGATCGGCTGGCTGCGGTCGAGCGTGACCGGCAGTCCCGCCTTCTTCCAGGCGTTGAGGCCGCCCTCAAGAATGTAGGTCTCGCAAGTCTTAGAGGCGGCAGAAAGCCGAGCGGCGTTGCCCTTGGTACGAGCGCCGGAACGGCAATGAAATACCAGTACCTCGTCGCCGGCGCGCGCGGGGCTCTCGGCATCGATGCGGCTCAACGCGTGATGGCGAGCGCCGGGAATGCGCTCGCGCGCATGTTCGTCGGCCTCACGGATGTCGATCAGCGCTGCGCCCTTGCGCATAAGCTCGGCGGCGCGGGCGGGTGAAATGGTCTTCAGCTCACTCATTCGGGTCTCCGTTGTTGTTCTTGGTACTGGAAGCGTCGTTCACGGGCAGTAGATACTTTTGAGCAGCGCGAGCAGACGCGCCGCGTTCGGGTCCGAGATGCGGTAGAATACAGTTTGCGCTTCGCGTCGGGTTGCCAGAAGGCCGTCTTCGCGCATCTTGGCGAGATGTTGGGACAGCGCCGATTGGCTCAGGTCCACGGCGTCCGCGAGATCGCCCACCGACATTTCGCCGGCGATCGCCAGCCGGCACAGGATCAATAGACGGTTTTCGTTAGCGAGTAGCTTGAGCAGACCTGCGGCTTGCGCCGCCTTGCGCTCAAGTTCTGCGATGCCAATATCGGCCGCAGGCTTTGATCGCCGCACCGCTTGCATGGCCATTCTGGTCTCCATAAATTAGATATTGCTAAATTAGCCATTGCTAATATATAAGTCAAGTCCAGTCCAATCCAGGACGAAACGGAATAAGGAGCGCGTCATGCCCGCAACCGCCAAGCCGGAGATCAGGGGCTTTTTTGACGAGTCCACGAATACGGTGAGCTACCTGGTGTGGGACGCCGCGACCAAAGAGGGCGCGGTCATTGATCCGGTGCTCAATTTCGATCACCGCAGTGGCAATGCGACGGCGGAGTCCGCAGATGCCATGCTGGCCGAAGCGAAGAAGCTTGGCGTCAAAATTGCCAAAATTCTCGAGACGCACGCCCATGCCGACCATCTCTCGGGCGCGCCGTATATCAAGCTCAAAACCGGCGCGCCGATCGCGATCGGCGAGCACATTAAGGATGTGCAGAAGATCTTCCGCCCGGTGTTCAACGCGATGGATGTGTCGGGAGATGGCTCGGAATTCGACCATCTGTTCAAGGATGGCGAGCGCTTCAAGGTCGGAAGTATCGACGCCGAAGCGATCTACACGCCCGGCCACACGCCGGCCTGCGTTTCCTACAAGATCGGCGATGCAGTGTTCATTGGCGACACGATGTTCATGCCTGACTATGGCACCGCCCGTGCAGATTTCCCGGGCGGCAATGCCCACGAACTCTACCGTTCGATCCAACGCATTCTGTCACTGCCGCCAGAAACGCGACTGTTCATGTGCCATGACTACAAGGCCCCGGGCCGCGACCAGTACGCTTGGGAAACGACGGTTGCTGAAGAAAAGGCGCGCAACGTGCACGTACACGAGGGCGTGAGCGAGGACGAATTTGTCAAGATGCGGGAAGCCCGCGACGCGACGCTGTCGACGCCGCTCCTGCTGTTACCCTCCATCCAGGTCAATATCCGTGCAGGCAAATTCCCGCCGGCCGAGGCCAACGGTGTCCGCTACCTGAAGGTGCCGGTAAAGCTCGCGTCGTAACGCTGGTCACGTCCAACTTTTCACTTTGCCTGTACATCAGCTCGGGGTCTTTGCAATGCTAGTAAGCGTGATGGAATTTTCGGAGAGACCGCCCGCGAGGCGGTCTTTCTGTTTTCATTAAAGCAGATACGTGGCTGATGTCTGCTTCACTCCCAACTCTTGACTTTGACATAAGAGCCGGGCGCGTCTTCGATTGGCTTGAGCTTGCCTCCACCGATTTTGCGCGCCGGTACCATTTCGGGGTCTTGCGTCTTGAGCCATTCCAGCCAATCTGGCCACCACGAGCCGGGATGCTCTTTCGCTTTCTTCAGCCAGTCCTCGACATTTGAGCCGCTCGGTTTTTCGCCCGTCCAATATTGGTACTTCGGCTTACCAGGCGGATTGATGACGCCGGCAATGTGGCCCGAGCCGGCAAGCACGTATCTCACCGGACCGCCAAAAAATTGCGAGCCAAACAGCACCGAATTCGCTGGCGCAATATGGTCCTCGCGGGTTGCGAGATTGTAGATCGGTATTGTCACCTTATCCATGTCGAGTGTGACCCCGGCGACTTCCATTTCGCCCCTGGTGAGCTTGTTATCGAGATAGCAGTTGCGCAGATAAAATGAATGGTTGTCTGCCGGCATGCGGGTGGCATCGGAATTCCAGTATAGAATATCGAACGGTAACGGCATTTTGCCGCGCATATAGTTATTGATGATGTAAGGCCAGATCAGATCATTCGAGCGCAGCATGTTGAAGGTATTCGCCATGCGCGA
>DASSLE010000327.1:0-7603 GCA_035689725.1 Pseudolabrys sp. | reverse complement strand
CACTGATGAAGGCAAAGAAAAAGGTGAACGATGGTGCAAACTAGCTATCTGGCGCAATACACTTCCCGCTATCAAACACGTTTGGAAATCAGTTGATAAGCTAACCTCCGGCGCGTTTGTGGGCATGTGGCAACAACGCGTTGACAACCTGTATTCGCACTATTCAGTAGCGATTACGAAGAATTGAGACTGTGCACGGCTGATGTCGCTTTGGGTATATGAGAGAATTGCCCAAACGTGCGATGGTCCCCAGGAACGAATTGGCGACATCGCGATTTGACACTCAATCGACGCAAACGCGGACACGCATTCCAACCGGGCATGGCATGGTAAATCGATTTACGACGGCGCAATCTACCGGGGCTATGCGGCGCTGGGGGCCTGCCGCCATTGTGACGCTCGCGGCGCTGGCCGCACTGACGGCGCTGACCGCCGACGCGGCGCCTAGGCAACCGCGCCCCGCGCCACCCAAAGAGGCGACGGCGCCGCGCGAGGCAGGCGAGCCGATCATGGCGATCGTGTCGATCAAGACCCAGCAAGTCACTTTCTACGACGCCGAGGGCTGGATCGTTCGCGCGCCGGTATCGACCGGCGTCAAGGAACGCGAGACGCCAGCAGGCGTCTTCGCCGTCATCGAGAAGGACAAGGACCACCACTCGAGCATGTATGACGATGCCTGGATGCCAAACATGCAGCGAATCACCTGGAACGGCCTCGCACTGCACGGCGGGCCGCTGCCCGGATATGCGGCCTCGCACGGCTGCGTGCGCATGCCCTTCGGCTTTGCGGAGAAGCTGTTCCACAAGACGCGGATCGGGATGCGGGTAATCATCTCGCCGAACGATGCGGCTCCGGTCGAGTTTTCCCACCCAGCGCTATTCACGCCGAACGCGGAGGTCGTCGCGGCTGCTCCGGCGCATGCCGAGACGCTCGCTCGCGAGGCCGCGGAGGCCGCCAAGGCGGCCGTCGAGACGAAGAAAGCCGCCGCGACAGCGGCGCGCGAGACGGCATCGCTCACATCGTCGCTGCGCAAGCTGGAATTGCTCAAGAGGAGCGCTGACGCCGAGTTCGCGTCCGCCGACAAGGCGCTCGCCGCTACAAAGACGGACCAAGCCAAGGCGCGGGCCGAGGACCGGAAGCAGAAGGCCGCGGCCAAGGCCACGGAAGCGGTGACGCAGTTCGACACCGCCAAGGCCGACGCGAAGTCGAAGCTCGACGCCGCTGCCGCCGCAAAGGACGCCGCCAAGGCGGCCGAGACCAAGAAGGCCGCCTCCGCCAAGGCAGCGAGCGAGGCGAAGCTCGCGCTCGAACCGGTCTCGGTCTACATCAGCCGCGCGACGAAGAAGCTTTACGTGCGACGCAACACGCATAAGCCGGCGCCGGACGGGGGCGGCGAGGTGTTCGATGCGACCATTGAGGTTCCGGTCACGATCCGCAATCCCGAAAAACGGATCGGCACGCATGTGTTCACCGCGATGGCACGCAAGGACGCCGGCCTGCGCTGGACCGCAGTCACAATCGACGACGCGGACGACGCCAAGAATGCGCTCGACCGCATCACCATCCCGCAGGATGTGCTTGATCGCATCGGGCCGACCGCAGTGCCGCGATCCTCGATCGTCGTCTCGGACGAGCCGCTGAGCGCCGAGACCAACTATCGCACCGAGTTTGTCGCAGTGCTGAGCAATCAGCCCCAGGGTGGCTTCATAACGCGCGAGCCTTCGACCGATGCCCTCGTTGCGAGCGACAACGTCCGGAACGACGACGGCTTCGGGTTCTTTTTTCAGCGCAATTGGAGCCCCCAAACTGGCTATGCCCGTCGGCCGGGCCGCCAGGACTATCGTTGAATGCAACAGGGCCGGCAGTAAGCCGCGGCAAACCGCGCGTAGGCCGCATTGTTACTCGGGGCCATTCGCGCCCGATCCCACGTTGTGCCGGGGCCGCCCGATGTCCGTTCTGCTCCCAAAAGGAGGCATGCCACGCGTCGCAGCGGAATGCGCGATAGTGCGGCCCATAAAGTTCGGCGATATTGTTACGGCCAGTTCGTCAGATCACTGCAGCGACAAAATAGAAATCTTGCCGCATGGAGATTGTCTGCTTTGGGTCATAAGCGGACATTGCGACCGGTCCGTGCCATGTCCGCTTTACCCCCAAAAGCGGACATTGGTTGTGCCGCATGGGCAGCAGCATAGAGGTTGTTACCGGACGTCAATTCGGCGTCTGGCAGCCGCACACGCGGGAGAGACTTCTCACCGTGTTACCCTGTGATTACGCCTTCGGCAGATGCTGACTACTTACTGAACAGCGGCCTCACGCTTTCACTGCTTTTAATTTCGCTAGACCCCTTCTTGCATGTCCGCTCTTGCCCAATAGCGGACGTCACGCCGTCTAATTGCGCTGTCTGCCCTTACCCCGATAGCAGACATTAGCGATCCTCATTAGAATGTCCGCCTTGAGCCTACGCGAAGCAAAGTGCGGCTTTTGCATGACCGGGGGTAGCTCGATGAAGCAGCTGAAATTAATCGTCGTCTCATTGCTCTGCTTGGCCCTTCTCGAAGCGCAGTCCCATGCGCAAGACCGGTTTCCAAGCCGGCAGATGAAGATTGTCGTTCCGTTTGGACCCGGCGGTACGACCGACATCGTCGCGCGCGTGCTTGCCGAGGAACTTAAGAACCGGCTCGGTCAGACATTCGTTGTGGAGAATAAGCCCGGCGCCGACGGCCTTATCGCGATCCAGGAGCTGGTGCGGTCGGGTGGCGACGGCTACACATTAATGCTCGGCAACGTGACCACCAATGCCATTACACCGATCGTGTACGCTAGCAAGATGTCGATCAATTACGAGCGGGATGTCGTGCCCGTGATGCGGTTGGTCGATGTCCCGGCGTTTCTTGTTGCTACAACCAAGAACTTTCCCCCGAAGACTGTCCCCGAGTTCATCGAGTACGCCAAGAAGAACTCGGAAAAAATCAATTTCGGCACGACGGGAGTCGGCAGCTACCCGCATTTAGATATGATGCTTTTCGCCAAGCGCGCCGGCAACCTAACGATGGCTGCCATTCCAAACAAGGGCGGCGCTTCCGGCATGATTAATGACTTACTGGTCGGCACCGTGCAGGTCGCGTTCATCAACGTCGCCACCACGGCAGGTAACGTCAATGGCGGCATGCTGCGGCCGCTAGCGGTTGTCAATCATGCGCGCCTGCCAGCCTACCCCGACGTTCCTACCATGCAAGAGCTCGGATTTCCGGGAGTCGGTACGATTGCTTGGCAGGCGCTTTTTGCCTCCGCAGCAGCGCCGAGGGAGGTGCTGGAGAAAGTGCGCGAGGCAACGGCGCAATCGCTCAAGACGCCCGCGGTGATTCAGGCTCTGAAGCAGCAGGAATTCAACATGGTTCCCACCAACTCGCTCGAGGAGGCGAAGGTTTGGCTGACTGACGATATGAACAATTGGAGGAATATCATTCGGGAAATGAAGCTTGAAATCCCGAATTAGCATTGAATGCGAACTCTTATTCAGCCGCGCACGTGAACAGAAAAGGCACTTAAATCACTGAGACCATTCTTACTTCATATTAATCTTTGTTTGCTCACCACGGCGGGAAAATACTTCTATTAGCTTTTCGGGCAACGCCCGCGCCTTGACCCGCCCCTCAAGCGGATCAACCGCCGTGCATACCCTCGTTTCCAAACATTCGGCGGCCAGAACATCGGCGTTGAAGACGTGGTGTTGGACATCGAAGGCACAACGGTGAAGGGTCACCACTCTAGTGTCGAAGAGTAATTCATCACCCCATCGCGCCGGTGCCAGAAACTTCGACTTATATTCGACCACAGGAATACCGTCGATGCCGAACTCAGCAATCATTTCTTTCAAGCTAAGGCCGCCTCGCGCCAGCAAAGCGTGAATGGACATATCAAACCAGACGAAATAGTTTGGGTTATAGACGATCCCGGACGGATCGCAGTGACCAAATTCCACGAGGACGGTGCGCTTGTTCATTAACATTGGAATGACTTCTCAACTTGCCGTAGCATGAATACTAGGTGGCAAAAAAACTTGCAGGCGGGAATAAAAATTGGCACACGACCTTCACTCACAGTTATAAGTTAGAGCAGACAACCTTGTTACCTGTCTCAAGTTGTAACAACCAATTGAAACAACGGCCTCACGCTTTCACCTTTTTACCTTCGCTACACCGTTTGGTAGGTCTGCTTTACCCCCAAAAGTCGGACATTGATCGCTGGCTCTGGAATGTCCGCTTTGTGCCATTGGTCGCTCGCTCTGGCATGTCTGCTAAACTCCAGAAGCGCCGACTAGGCGAAAAACTTTACCAGACTAGCGGGATCAAACGATACCGCACTTTATTTTGGTACCCCTTATAGCCCTGCAGATTCCTTGCCAGGAATTTTTCCTCGTCAAATAGTCTCCATATAAGCAAGGGCATAATCGCGAGGATGACGAGTACCCCCCACCACGAACCGAGCGCGATCGGTATGCCAAGAAGCATGACAAGAGCTCCAGCGTACATCGGGTGCCGTACGAGCGCGTACGGGCCAGTTGATATAACTTTTTGGTCGGGGGCCAATTCAATCGTGGCAGAGCTATACGTATTTTCTTTGAACACGAAAAAAATGGCGAGCCAGCCGAGCACTACAAATACGTCTCCTACCAGAGCCACAGACGGTGGCATGTGAGACCACGCGAAGCGATGATCGAGTGCGGGCAAAACAATGAGGCCGATAAATCCCAGCGAAACGAAAAACATTATGACTTTTTGAGTTGTTTCCTTTTCGGCGGTCGGCCCCCCGCGCATGCGTCGCTCTAAGAGCCTCGGGTCCTTTTTCATAAGGTACAGGGTGACCGCGAGCGACGAGGCAAAATATACCGCTAGGAACGTCCAGGCTTGCCAGTAGTCCAGCGTCCACGCTGGAATAAACAGCAGCGCCGCCATCACAAGAAGAAGGAACAGGAGCCCGCCGAACGATTTTATTTTCAGGGTGTTCATTTCGTAATAGTAACTCTGCACGGCGACTTGTCGCTGCCGTAATTGCCTCATGATTCCGGAGCTAGCTTCGGCATGGTGCATAAACTCAAGGCAGTTCTTTGCTTCCTGGCAGTTGTTAGTCCCAGTGTTCCGGCCTTTGCCTCGGAGTGCCCAGGCAATCCCGACGCGCTGGGCACGAGTCGTGTGCTAACCATCGGCCCCGACGAATTTAGTCACATTGGCAGCATGCAATACAAACAGACGCTGCCGCTCAATGACCATGAGGTCGTGATCACCTTCGACGACGGCCCACTCCCCCCTTACACCGACATCATTCTCAAAATCCTGGCGTCGCAATGTGTGAAGGCCAACTATTTCCTGATTGGCCAAATGGCGCAGACTTACCCGTATCTTGTGCGGCGCATCTACAATGAAGGCCATACGGTCGGCACGCACACCCTGAATCACCCACTTGTCCTAAGGCACCTGCCGCTGCCGCTAGTCGAGCATGAGGTCGAGGGCGGCATCGCCGCCGTTGAGGCGGCGATGGGCGATTCCAAGGCGGTCGCGCCGTTTTTCAGAATTCCCGGCCTAGCGCGTTCCGACGCCCTCGACAGCTTTCTCGCATCCCAATCGCTGGTCACTTGGAGCGCAGACGTCGTTGCCGACGACTGGTTCAGGGGAATCACTCCGCACCAGATCGTGCAACGTGCCATGCAGCGGCTCGATGCCAAACGCCGAGGTATCTTGCTGCTCCATGACATCCACCCGGCGACCGTGCTGGCGCTGCCGAGCCTGCTCAAGGAACTCAAGGAGCACGGCTATCAGGTGGTGCACGTAGGACCGGCAGGCGAGCTGCCGAAATCGGTGCCGGAATTACCCGCTCCCGCCGTAGCCAGCGGAGCTTGGCCGCACGTGCTGCATACCAGCGCCAGCAGCAACAGTGCGATGGTGATTTCGCATCACCGGTTCAAAAAACGTGTCGTCGGAAGGGTTCCCTAGAACAATGGGCCTGACGCGTCGCCTCAGCGCTTGTCCGCAGCGGACAAAATGGTGCGGCGAACAGAAGCGGGCGACTGGCGCGTGCCGATGTCCAACGTTAGCTGTTGGTCCCGATTGGCTCGCCAGAGATCGCTCTTGCTTCAATAGCGGACAAAGGCGGGTGCGGTCGGATTGTCCGCTAAGTGCCAAAAGAGGACATGCCACCGGCGCTGGTGCGTAGTCCAACAGCAGGAATCAAGCCATTTATTCAATCACGTCGTCGGCAATTTCACCGAGGGTGGAACTTTATCGGACACGATCCGGTTGACTTGTTCGTCTATGATCCAGTTGCGAGGAGGCCATCATGGTTGATGTACCAAAACTCAAGATGAACAAAATTGAACATCCTGCGGCCTTTTACGCCACGCCCGACGATGTTGTGAAAGACAATGACCTCTCCCTTGAAGAAAAGAACAAGGCGCTTAATAGCTGGGAGCAGGACGCGCGTCAGCAACTTACCGCGAGCAACGAGGGTATGGCTGGTAGTAAGGAAGGCATCGATCCAAGTGATCACTCCCGTCTTGGTGAAATAGAACGTGCCAAGGATAAAATTGGTGAGAAGCCGGAGCATAAACCTTCCCACTAGGGCGCATGAGATAGCGTTTAGTGAGCTAGCGGCAGGTCAATGTCCTCTTTACCCCAATAGCGGACAAAGGCGGGTGCGGTCGGGTTGTCCGCTTTGTGCCAGAAGCGGACATTCAGGAGTTTGGTTCTCACCAAAAGAAAAACCCCGGGACATTGCCCCGGGGGTTTTGCTCCAAAACGAGGTAAGCAATGCGTCGTGCGTTAGTAACTTATAACTAATACCGCCGCGCACGAGATCGCTTGTCAGCTTGGTCGAAAAATTCATGGTCGCGTTATCTGTGGATCCGGTTGTGACTAAGCCAGATGCGGAAATCGAACCGAGATCGACATGAAGGTATTTAACGCTCACGATCCAATTTGGCGTAAGAGCGTAATCAATGCCGCCGCCTGCGGCCCAGCCCGTTTTTGTCTCGCTTGCTGAGCTTGCTTCATTTTCATTACCAGACCCACCGGGTGAAAACCCGACATATGTGTTGGAAAATTTGACGTTCGCGAATGCTGCGCCCCCCCGTTCCGTAGAAAAGCACTCGGTCGACAGCGTAGTCGATCCTGCCGCGAAGCGTGGCAAGCCACGACGTCGACACGTTCGTATTAAAATTCGCAAAACCTATAAATGTCGGGTGAGAGGCAACCCACGGATTACCAGTTGTGTGTGCTGTCCTATTGAAATGGAACGAAGATATGTCTCCTTCAAGCCCCAATACGAACGAACCCCACTGCTAATTATAGCCGATCTTTCCGCCGAAGATCCCGTTAGTACCAGAGATACTCGGCGATCCAACCGCATCCAACCCAGGAATATTCGCTGGATCGTATAGCGGAGGTGCCCCGTTGACCGTGTTGAGGGTCACGTCGGCCTTAGTCCATGCGCCACCCGCGGCAGCGCCGACGTAGAAACCGGTCCAGCTAAAGGGAGGTGGCGGCGGTGGCGCGTAGACAGGTGCCTTGCGCGGCAGATCGGCTGCCACGGCGATCTGTCCGAATACCAC
>DASSLE010000326.1:0-6853 GCA_035689725.1 Pseudolabrys sp. | reverse complement strand
GTCCGACGCCACAAGAAGTTACCGGGAAATATGTCGTGGTGTGGGAGAAGGTCGGAGAAGATTGGAAACTCGCGGTCGATATCTGGAATGACGGTAAGTAGGGACGCTCGTTCACGTTACTCGCAAAAAGCGGACAATCCGGCCGCACCCGCGTTTGCTACGCTCTACCAGAGCTACCATTTACCGGGCCAGTTTACCCCGGGGGCATACGGGTCGTCGCGGCTATACGGGCGGATCGCTGAACCGGAATTCGCTGAACCGCTGGACTCGGCCGCACGAGATTGCGATCTCACGGCACTCTTCGTGTCGGACATCCGCTTGGCGCTAAAACTCGGTCCCGACATCGCGAGCAATAGCCCGGCGGCAATTGCCACGACGTGAATTTTGGTCATCGTCATTAGCTGCGCGATCACGGCAGTGGCACCAGTTCTACCGGAAAATTCTTCATGTCATGTGGTAACGCGACCTTGAGACGAGTCGTTCCACGATAGATTTGGTTGTTCGTTATCACATCTGTCTCGGTGCCCATGACCGCCCTGTTGTTCAGTGATGCCGTCACACTGACGAAGATGCCGCCGAGGGCCAATGCGATACTTAGTATCCTTCGTATGCTTCGCATGTGGGCCTCCTGTGTAGGTGCCCCCATCCAATTGCAATCTTGGCGCGGGTTAGAGCAAAACGTGTGTGAGCGGGCTCACATAACCTATTATTTTTGTAAATTTTTTTGGATTTTGTGGTGCGAAAGTGCGGGCAGAGAGAGATAAAAATCTAACATCCACTCGCTATTAGCGGGCCCTCCCGTCGCCTTACGGACCCAGTTTATAAAATCGGGGCGTTTTGACTCAGAATTGACCGCTGAGAGGCTTGCCGCGCCGGTTGCTAGGCATGAGTCAGCCAGCCAATTCAGCGCAATAGGTGACTCGCGCACGGGCCTAGGTTTGCGTTCAGCGCCTTAGGCTGTAGCTTGACGTCCGTCAGGTTTGTGAAATTGTGGAGAGTTCACTAATGCGCTTCTCATTTCTAATCACTGGTTCGGCTGTTTGCGCGGCGATTGGTCTTTGCGCCCCCGCATCGGCAAATGCATTCGACCTCTTGTTTGGCACGCGTCAACCGTCTCAGGGGGCGTGGTGTGCTCGGACGAATACCGGGGCTGGCCGAATTGACGAGAATTGCATCTTTAACTCCTTCGAGGCCTGCCGTCGGACGGTGATCAGTGGTAATCGTGGCTTCTGCACCCAGAATCCGGCATTCACCGGCTATCCTCAACATCCGATCCACAAAAAGAAGCGAGTTCACCGCCAGTAAGTCTGGGGCTGCGGAACGAATGTCCGCTTTTGTGGGATAAGCGGACATGTCGCGGGCTTGTCACAATGTCCGCTAATGACCCAAAGCGGACATCGCGCACTGACCTCATTCCCTCGCCTAGCGGACATACGAAAAGTCTCATTATCTGCTATCGTGCAAGGCATAGTGCAAAAAGAAGCTGGGAGGATGCATGATGAAACGCCTGCTAGCCGCCATATTCGCAGCGGTGTTCGCTTTCGCAATCCAGCCGCGCAATGCACGCGCGGAGGACGCCAATTTGGCTGTTATTGTGTTCCCGGGCGTGCAAAACCTGCCGATGTTTGCTGCGCAAGCCAATGGCTTCTACGCAAAGCGCGGGTTGTCCGTCGATCTCAAGTTCACGCCCAATTCGGATGAGCTACGCAACGGGCTAGCCGAGGGCCGTTACCAGATCGCACATTCGGCAATCGACAACGCCTTTGCGCTCAAGGATAAAGCCAATGTGGATATCGCGGTGGTGATCGGTGGCGACAACAGCTTCAACCATCTGATGGTGCAACCCGATATCAAGTCGCTCGCCGATATCAAGGGCAAGACGGTGGTCGTCGATGCGATTAACACAGCCTATGCGTTCCAGCTCTACGAAATGCTGCGGCAGAAAGGCCTCAACAAGGGTGATTACGAGGTCAAGTCGGTGGGCGGCACTGGTTTCCGCCTCGACGCGATGACCAAGGATAAAGCCATGGTCGCGGCGATTATGAATCCGCCATTCTCGATCCGCGGCGAGAAGGCGGGCCTCAAGGACATGGGCACGGTTTCCGCAGCGCTCGGCGCCTATCAAGGAACGACTGCGTTCGTGCTGCGCTCATGGGGCAAGGCGAATGCCGACACACTGGTCAAATATTTGGAGGCTTATGTCGAAGGATGGCGATGGTCTTTCGATCCTAAGAATAAAGCGGAAGCCATCAAGCTGCTGGCCGAGCGGCTCAAACTGCCGGAGGACATCGCGACATTGTCCTATGACAGCACTAGGGATGGATTCAATCGTGACGGCGCCATCGATATGGAAGGTGTCAACAACGTACTTAAGCTCCGCGCCCAGTTCGAGGGCGGAACTCCGGCGGCGGCGGAGAAGTATCTCGACCTGTCCTATTACCAAAAAGCACTCGCCGGGCTTTGAAAGGCAATCCCGTTAGCTGCGCGGAATCCGCTATTGGCACTTAGCGGACAATCCAACCGCACCCGCGTTTGTCCGCTATTGGAGTAACAGCGGACACTGATCGGCGTTGCCGCTGAATGGCTCTGTCGCGAATGACCCAAAGCGGACATTCGGCGGCCACCCCTTCAAGGGGGTAAGCTGAACCGGTACGATGGCTTGATGTAAGCCTCGGGGGCTGCATGAGACGGCGCGAGTTCATCACGTTTTTGGGTGGCGCGGCTGCTGCGTGGTCGATCTCTGCGCGCGCGCAGCAAACTGACCGGGTTCGGCGCATCGGCGTGATATTCAGTCTCGCGGCGGCCGATCCGGAATCACAACAGCGCAAAATAGCATTCGAGCAGGGTCTACAGGAATTGGGCTGGACAGACGGCCGCAACGTGCGGATCGAATATCGTTATGGTGCGGGTGATGCCGGCAACATTCGCAAATATGCCTCGGAGTTGATCGCGCTTGCGCCGGACGTCATTGTGGTCTCTGGCGGATCGGTTGTGGGACCGCTGCTACAATTGACCCACACCGTCCCGGTTGTGTTCACGCAGACCCCTGATCCGGTCGGTGCCGGTTTCGTCGATAGCTTGGCGCGCCCGGGTGGTAACGCCACTGGGTTCACGAACTCCGAATATGCCGAAAACGGAAAATTGCTAGAGCTGCTCAAAGAGATCGCGCCGCGCGTGACGCGAGCGGCAGTGCTTCGCGATCCCGCGAGCCCCCAAGGGACCGGCCAGTGGGGTGCCATCCAAGCAGCAGCGCCGGCGGCTCGGATCGAGGTGAGTGCGGTTAATGTGCGCGATGCCGACGAGATCGAACGGGCCGTCGCGGCCTTCGCTCGTTCCTCGAATGGCGGTCTGATCGTGCCGGGGAGCGCGTTGGCAATTGTTCACCGTAAGCTGATTATCGCGCTTGCGGCTCGACACAAACTGCCAGCGGTTTACGCCATCCGCTTCTACGTTACGGACGGCGGCCTAATCTCCTATGGGGCTGATGGGACCGAACCGCACCGGCGCGCGGCAGCTTACGTCGACCGTATCCTCAAGGGCGAAAAACCGGGCGACTTGCCGGTGCAGATGCCGACCAAGTATCAACTGGTGATCAACCTCAAGACCGCAAAAGCGCTCGGCCTCACCGTCCCGCCGTCGCTGCTCGCCCGTGCCGATGAGGTCATCGAATAAGGCGAGATGTCCGCTATTGGCACAAAGCGGCCATGCGCGAGCCACCGATCAATGTCCGCTTTTGGGGGTAAAGCGGACATCGCAATTAAATGCCGTCATGTCTGCTTTTGACCCAAAGCTGACATCGTGAACACAAGGCGGTGAATTGTGCAGGGGAAATATTTTACCGCAACGGTATTGAGTTGCCCCTGACCCTTGAACTGTTGGCGATATTCTTGCTCCCGACACCCGCCGTCCTCTGTAGTTTAGGCGATGAGGGAGGAGGAAAGATGACCTTGGGCGATAAAATAGTGACCTTTATCTCACTGATCGTCTTGACTACCGTGTCGGTCGCGGGCTTCGAGCTGGCTGGTGTTATCCGCGCAGTGATACCATAGCCGTTCAATCACGGCGAAAGACTGGCGACGCCGACGCGGCCCGTGATCCAAAATTTCTGCACGAACCCGCTCTTGTGGCGCTCGCCCGCTTCTTGCCTCTATTCGGTCTCGCGTCTGCCCCAAGGAACTGCACTATTCGCGGCGTAGCCATGAATAGTTTAATGGCCTCGGGATTTCGCTCACATGGTCATCCGCTGATCGCTGGACGATTGGTTCCGATAAGCAGGGTTATCGGTGCCATCTGAAGGGTTCTATTGAGACGCACTGACTGTGAGCTATCATCGCCCTCCAGCTGATTGGAGGAAGCGATGACTCGTTTACGGCAAGCCGAGATCAAGAAGATTAATTTCAGGCGTAGTGCCACGGTTGTCATGGCCTTGCTTATCGGCGGGCCAGTCGTGGCGGCCTCCCAGAAAATCGGCGATCCGCCGGAAGTTTCGAACATGCGTTTGGTCGGATTTAACGATCTGCAGGGTCGCTCGGCGTATCAACCGACCATTCATCATCAGGGGGATCGCTGGATTGCCTATATTGGGCACCACGGCGGAACCGATGCTGTTCCGAAACCAATCAATCCATTGACCGGCCAGCCAGAATTCAATGGAACGTCGATTGTTGACGTGACCGATCCTGCGCACCCGGTTTATTTACGCCATATCCCAGGACAAGAAGGCACGTACGAAGCGGGCGGTGCGCAGATGACGCGCGTCTGCGACGGCAAAGATCTTCCTAAAGGTGATCCGAGCGCGGTGTTTCTCCTCCGCACTTTTGGTGGCGCAGCGCATGAGATTTGGAACGTGGCCGATCCCGCGAACCCGAAGCTGATCATCCGTCTGGAAGGCCTCAAGGATACCCACAAGAGTTGGTGGGAGTGCAACACTGGTATTGCTTTTCTCGTCTCCGGCGCCCCGAATTGGCGCGTTCGCCGCATGACAGAGGTCTATGATCTTAGTGATCCGGCTAAACCGGTAAAAATTCGTGATTTTGGTTTGCCCGGCCAGGAGCCTGGCGCGACAGGCAGCGTTCCAACCGAATTGCACGGGATGATCTCGACCGGGCCGGTCAAAAACCGTGTGTATTTTGGTTATGGCACCAACAAAGGCGGCGTTTTGCAAATTGTCGATCGCGACAAGCTAATCAATGGACCAAAAGAGCCCACCCCAGACAACCTTCGCTTTCCGATAATCGGAGAGATGGAAATGTCGCCGCTGAACGGCGCCCACACGACTTTTCCATTGGGAAAAATGGCTATTCCCAGTTTTTCCAAAGACAAATTGGCGAGCCAGCGAGACATCGTGATGATTGTTGATGAATCGCTAGTCAACGAGTGCCAAGAAGGCGAGGCGCGACAAATGGTGTGGTTCGTAGATGCGACGGTTGAGAAGAAACCGATGGTTGTGGCGAGCTATTCGGTGCCAGAGACTAGCGAGAACTTCTGTGAGCGCGGTGGTCGCTTCGGCTCGCATTCTTCCAACGAGAGCATGGCTCCGGTTTTCTACAAAAAGCTCGCTTTTGTAACTTGGTTTAATGCTGGGGTTCGCGCGATCGACATACGCGATCCTTACCATCCGAAAGAAGTTGGCTACTTCATCCCAGCGATTACGGCCGCAACAGACAAGCGTTGCATTAAGATCAATAGTCAGGATGTCTGCAAGGTTGCGATACAAAGCAACAATGTTGAGACTGACGAGCGCGGATATATCTATGTTGTTGATCGGGCCAACACCGGACTCCATATCCTCGAAGTGACAGGACCGGCGCGCGCGATTGCAGGACTTCCGGAAAACTGACTCCTCGTTAAAAGTAGACCCGATGAAAACGTGCTGTCGCGCTCAACTTTAAGATCAAAATGTGTAGAGTTGCAGTTTTCCTCATTATTGTGGCGTGTTTGCAGCCCGTTGGTTTCACGCATGCTGACCAAGCAGATTCGATATGGGTCGAAACAAAATGGCCGTTCCTAATGGATCAGTGGGGAGAGGGTAGGTCGTTCCAGTGCAAGGCGGCAGATTGTGGGGCGGAACTTAATTTGTATATCCGCGCCAAGATTGGTTTTTGCAGTAGCACGACTGGCGTCGCGGATGACAACGAACTCGAGAGGTTAAGCGATTTCGACTTCATGAGTGGTCACGCAACCGCACTGGGTAACGGTCACAAGATCGATATTGCCGGGATGAAGGGACGCCTTCGCGCCTACGCAATTGGCGGCCCAGTTCTTTGGCAGACCTACGCGTTCTCAGTTGCGTTCAACAACAATAGCGACGCTCTAGTTGCCACGGTCATGCTTAAAGGTGGGACTCCGGCCGCCATAGAGCCGATCATAATCCAATTTCTAAATGGGAAAACAATTCAGCGCTGGGTGACTCGTGCGCTTGGATTATGAGGATGATCAGGCTTGCCTCCGATAACGAGAGTTATCGGAGGCATTTGGTGCAAGTTATAAGCCGACCCTCACTGCCTCAACGAAGAGCCTTGGCGACCGGGTGGAAATCAAAATCCGGGACAACGGAACCGGTATTCCGCCGGAGATTAAGGACAAGATGTTAAGCCCCTTCTTCACGACCAAGCCGGCCGGAGAGGGGACCGGACTCGGGCTCTCCATTAGTCATGATATCGTCGTGAAGCAGCACGCCTGCTCTATCGAGATCGATACGCAGGCCGGTGAATTTACAGAAGTAATAATCATTCTGCCGCGCACGGCGGGATCCATCGCCTAGTCACGAAGTATGGTCTTTTCGCTTTGTCCGCTATTGGAGTAACAGCGGACAGCACTGATTTTTGGCCCTGGGGCGGCTGTAACGTATTGG
>DASSLE010000325.1:0-4159 GCA_035689725.1 Pseudolabrys sp. | reverse complement strand
GAGACGAATACATGCGTCCCGAGGAAAACCACAAGACCGAGAACAAGAACACCTAAGCCCATATTACACTCCGGTCCGATTGCAGCCGCAGTAGAGGATAGTGGTAAGCAATGCAAGCCACTCCCGAATGGACCGTATCTTACATGATGGAGCCCGTTGGCTCTTCACCGGAAGAGACTTACGAGCCCGCATGGACGACGAGATCGCGCGCTGGGCACCGGTCATCAAGACCGCGAATGTAAAATTGAACTAAGCGGCCTTGTCCTTCACGTCCTTAACGTCGGTGAACGAAATCCCAGGCGCTCGTTCGCGCGTATAGTCGAGGATGAATTGATTACGCACCATGAAAACCTTGTCGCCATCGAGGTCTTCAGCGCAGCTCGAGTAGTTGGCCTGCACGAACTCGTCGAGTTTCTTGGTGTCGCTCGAAGTGATCCAGCGTGCCAGCTGGAACTCCGGCTGTTCGAAACCAATGTCGAGCCCGTATTCCTCCGAAAGCCGCACTTTCAGCACGTCGAGTTGCAAAGGGCCGACCACGCCGACCAGCGCCGGAGCGCCATCCAGCGGCCGGAAGACCTGCACGACACCCTCCTCCGCCATCTGCTGGAGCGCTTCTTTCAGTTTCTTGGCCTTCATCGGATCGCCAAGCTTAACCCGCCGTAGGATTTCCGGCGCGAAATTCGGGACACCGAGGAACGCAATATCCTCGCCTTCCGTAAGCGTGTCGCCGATCCGCAGCGTGCCGTGATTTGGAATCCCAACCACATCGCCAGCGTAAGCTTCTTCGGCGAGCGCGCGGTCCTGCGCGAAGAAGAATTGTGGCGTGGACAGCGTTAGCGGCTTGGCAGTGCGTGTTAACTTTGCCTTCATACCACGCCGTAGCTTGCCCGAACAAAGGCGCGCAAAAGCAATGCGGTCACGATGGTTCGGATCCATATTGGCTTGAATCTTGAATACAAAGGCCGTCATGGAGTTTTCGTGCGCATCAACTGTGCGCACGTTCGATGATTGCGCGCGTGGCGCCGGCGCAAATGAGGCCACCGCATCGAGCAAATCTTTGACACCAAAATTCTTGAGTGCCGACCCGAAGAAGACGGGTGTGAGGTGACCTTCTCGGAACGACTTGAAATCGAAGGGGCGGCAGGCATCTTTCACCAGCGCCAACTCGTCGGCGATCGCCCTGACATCGAGCATCGAATTTTTGGCGGCGAGCGCCGCGAGATCGAGAGGTTGCCGCTCAATTGTCTTGCCGTCTTCACTGACAAGCCGCATCTCACCGGTAGCGAGATCATAAGTTCCGGCGAAATCGCGGGCGCGCCCAATCGGCCATGTCATCGGTGTCGTGTCGAGAGCGAGCGTTTTTTCAATCTCGTCAAGCAACTCGAACGGATCGCGGCTCTCCCGGTCCATCTTATTGATAAACGTGATGATCGGGATGTCGCGCAGGCGACAAACCTCGAACAGCTTGCGTGTGCGGGCCTCAATACCCTTGGCGGCGTCAATCACCATTACGGCCGAGTCAACGGCGGTCAGCGTTCGGTAGGTGTCCTCCGAAAAGTCTTCGTGACCCGGTGTGTCAAGCAGATTGAAGACTCGGCCATCATAATCGAAGGTCATTACAGAGGTCACAACCGAAATGCCGCGCTCACGCTCGATCGCCATCCAGTCGGAGCGGGTCGAGCGGCGATCACGCTTGGCTTTTACTTGACCGGCAAGATTGATCGCGCCGCCAAACAGCAACAACTTCTCGGTCAGCGTGGTCTTGCCGGCGTCAGGGTGAGAAATAATCGCAAACGTGCGCCGCCGATCGACTTCGGCGGCAAGTGGCGTAGCGGGGATCGAATCGGAGGTAACCACAGGCCTATTCATGAGGCGCATGTGGCAGGGAAAGCCTGCCGGATCAAGGGGCGGGTTAATCCAGCGCTGCTGCGTACTGTTCCGGCTTGAAGCCGACCACCATTTTGCCGCCGCTGGCCTCGAGCACCGGACGCTTGATCATCAACGGTTGTTTGAGCATCAACGCGATGGCCTTTGTCTCGGAGAGACCGATTTTGTCTTTGTCGGGCAGCTTTTTGAAGGTCATTCCGGCGCGATTGAGCAAAATTTCCCAGCCGACTTTCTTTGCCCACCGCTCGAGGCGCTCACGTTCAATACCCGCCGACTTGTAGTCGTGGAAGGCATAATCGAGCCCGTTCTTGTCGAGCCAAGCCCGGGCCTTTTTCATGGTGTCGCAGTTCTTGATACCGTAGATGGTGACTGACACGATCATTCCCACTCGATTGTGCCCGGCGGCTTCGATGTTACGTCGTAAACTACGCGATTAACGCCCTTGACCTCGTTGATGATGCGCGTCGCAACCATCCCCAGAAACGTCATGTCGAAAGGATAGAAATCGGCCGTCATGCCGTCAGTCGAAGTCACTGCGCGTAGCCCGACAACATATTCGTACGTACGGTAGTCGCCCATGACGCCGACAGTCTTCACTGGCAGCAGTACGGCGAACGCTTGCCAGATGTCGTCATATTGGCCGGTGCGGCGGATTTCCTCGATATAGATCTCGTCGGCCAGCCGAAGGATGTCGAGTTTCTCGCGCGTGATAGCACCAGGGCAACGGATGGCGAGCCCCGGCCCTGGGAACGGGTGACGACCAACGAACCCTTCGGGCAAGCCAAGTTCGCGGCCGAGTGCCCTTACCTCGTCCTTGAACAATTCTCGCAGCGGCTCGACCAGCTTCATATGCATGCGCTCGGGCAAGCCGCCAACATTGTGGTGCGACTTGATGGTGACCGAGGGCCCGCCGGTGAAGGACACACTCTCGATTACGTCTGGATAAAGCGTGCCCTGAGCGAGGAAATCGGCGCCGCCAATTTTCTTCGCCTCTTGTTCGAAAACGTCAATGAACAATTTGCCGATGGTTTTGCGTTTTTGCTCGGGATCCTCGACGTCGGCGAGCGCTTTAAGGAACTTATCGGACGCGTCCACGTGCACGAGCGGAATGTTGTAGCTGTCGCGAAACATCGTGACGACCTTCTGCGCCTCGGCGAGGCGCATCAGACCGTGATCGACCAACACACAGGTAAGTTGGTCACCGATCGCCTCGTGAATGAGGACCGCTGCGACTGCCGAGTCGACGCCGCCAGACAGGCCGCATATCACACGCCCCTTGCCGACCTGCTTGCGAATTTTATCGATCGCCTCGTCCTTGAAGGCGCGCATGGTCCAGTCGCCCGTGAAACCAGCGATTTTGCGCACGAAATTGCGCAAGAGCGCGGCGCCATGCGGCGTATGCACGACTTCGAGGTGGAATTGAGTGCCGTAAAATTTGCGGTTGTCGTCGCCGATGATTGCAATCGGCGCATTAGGCGAGGTGCCGAACACGCGAAAGCCTTGTGGAATTTTTGTCACCCGGTCGCCGTGGCTCATCCACACCGGATACTTTTCGCCCTTGCGCCACACGCCTTCGAAAAACGGCGTGTCCTCAGTAACAGTCACTTCGGCACGACCAAATTCGCGATGGTGCCCGCCTTCAACCTTGCCACCGAGCTGCTGCGCCATCGCCTGCTCACCGTAGCAGATGCCGAGCACTGGCACGCCCGCTTCATAGATCGTTTTCGGCGCGAGCGGCGCGTCCTTATCGAGCACAGATGCAGGCCCACCGGATAGGATCACCGCCTTCGGCTTCATCTCACGGAAAGCAGCTTCGGCTTTCTGGTAAGGAACGATCTCGGAATAGACCTTTTCCTCCCGAACCCGGCGCGCAATGAGCTGGGTGACCTGGGAGCCGAAATCAACGATCAGAAGCTTGTCGTGCATGAACGGCGTTCTATCCCGAACGTGGCCCGGAATCGGCCGAGCAAACGCTGTTCGGGGCGGCTTTTTGCGGGCTTTGGACTTCGGGGTCAAGCCTGTCGGCGTTGCCACGCGATGGTAGCCCCGAACGTGCCTGAAAAACGTGTCCTACCCGATTTGTTCACAGCTGGACGCGTAGTTTTCGAAACCGAGCGCATGAGACTGCCAGTCGCGGCCAGTTGGCGCGCTACCGTCTCGCATTGTTGGCTGGCGTGATAAATTGGCGACCGGGACAGCGGCTCAGTGGCGGCCCTTATCCACCATGGGCCCTAGCAGCGGAATTGTCGATATCCATTTACCGATGCGCGAA
>DASSLE010000324.1:0-3298 GCA_035689725.1 Pseudolabrys sp. | reverse complement strand
CCACACTTTCAGGTCTTTTGTCTCGATAACAACCGGTGCATCCGGCCGGGGCGGCGCCGGATCAGGCTTCGGCTCGGCGGCCAGCAACGCACGGGTGTAAGGATGTTCAGGCGCGGTGAACACGCGCTCGACCTCGCCCTGTTCGACAATCTTTCCGCGTTGCATCACACAGACCCTGTCAGCAAGCTTGCGCACGATGCCAAGGTCATGGGTGATGAACAGCATCGACATCCCGAGCTGTGTTTGCGTGTCCTTCAGCAGCTTCAGGATTTGGGCCTGGACCGTCACGTCGAGGGCCGTTGTGGGCTCGTCCGCAATCAATAGGTCTGGCTTGTTGGCAAGCGCCATAGCGATCATGACACGCTGGCGCTGGCCGCCCGACAGTTGATGCGGATAGCTGCCGAGCCGGCCGGCCGGATCGGGGATCCCCACCTGTCCGAGCAATTCGATAATTCGGGCACGTGCGGTCTCGCCCGCAAGCCCTTGATGCAGCAATAAAATCTCTCGGATCTGCTTTTCAATCGTGTGCAGCGGGTTTAGCGAGGTCATCGGCTCCTGAAAGATGATCGTGATGTCATTGCCGCGCACCTCGCGAATTTGCTGCTCCGGCATAGTCAGCAGTTCGCGACCTTGAAACTTGATGGAGCCCGAGGGGTGATGCGCAGCCGGATAGGGCAACAACTTCATCACGGACAATGCGGTGACAGATTTGCCGGAGCCGGACTCGCCGACAAGCGCCATCGTCTCGCCCTTGCGGATATCGAACGACACACGATCGGCCGCCATTACCTCCCGGCTGCCATGTCCGAAAGCAATCGACAGATCACGAATCGAAAGAAGCGGTTCGGGCGCGCTCATCGGAACGTCTTCCTTGGATCGAAAGCATCGCGCACGGCCTCGCCGATGAAGATCAACAGCGACAGCATGAATGCGATACTAAAAAAACCGGTGAAGCCAAGCCACGGTGCCTGCACGTTAGCTTTCCCTTGCGACAGCAGTTCGCCGAGTGAGGGCGAACCAGGTGGTAGCCCGAAACCGAGGAAGTCGAGCGCTGTCAATGTCATCACCGACGAAGAGAGGATGAACGGCAGGAAGGTCATGGTCGCCACCATTGCGTTCGGCAATAGATGGCGGAAGATGATGACCATATTCGATACGCCGAGAGCGCGCGCCGCCTGGATGTATTCAAAATTGCGCCCGCGAAGAAATTCCGCACGCACCAGGCCGACGAGTGAGACCCAGGAGAACAGGAGCAATATACCAAGCAATACAAAGAACCCTGGCACCAGCACGGACGAAATAATCAACAGCAGATAGAGCGACGGGATCGATGTCCAGATTTCAATGAAACGCTGGAACAGAAGATCGGTCCAGCCGCCGAAATAGCCTTGCACGGCGCCGGCGGCCACACCAATGATCGAGGAAATGATGGTGAGCGCCAATCCGAACAATACTGAGATCCGAAAACCATAGATCAGGCGCGCCACCACGTCGCGACCACCATCGTCAGTGCCCAGCCAGTTGGCTTCAACTTCATCGCATTTGGCAAAGCCGTGACTGGCGGCGAATTCACAATCTTTTTTCGTCAGCAGCCACGTAGGCTTGGACGGGAATGGCGACGGCGGCTTGCTCACCTGCGTGTTGTAATAGAAGCGTACCGGCGGCCAGACTATGATGCCTCCTTCCTTGTGGATCAGACCCATTAGGTAATCGTCACGATAGTCGGCGGCTGTGCCGAACAGGTTCGGGTCCTGCTCTTTGGCGAAGGCCGTGTCGGGATAGGTCACGATAGCCGGGAAGAACGGTCGCCCGTTTACGTATATGAAAATCGGCTTGTCGTTGCTGATAAATTCGGCCAACAGTGACACCACGAACATCGCCAGAAAAATCCACAGCGACCAGTAGCCACGCCGATTGACCTTAAAATTTTCCCAGCGCCGCTTGTTGAGTGGCGAAAGCGCTATGGCTTTTCCTGTCGGGGGTGCCGCCAACCCCATTGGCGAAACGGCTGCGGTCTCAGGGGGCTTGATGCCGGTGCGCGCGTCCACCTCAGACCTCCCGCGTCTCAAAGTCGATACGCGGATCGATCCACGTGTATGTAAGGTCGGAGATCAGGTTCACGACCACGCCAATGAGTGAGAAAATGTAAAGGGTGGCGAACACCACCGGATAGTCACGGTTGAGAACGCTCTCGAAGCCGAGCAAGCCGAGGCCATCAAGCGAAAAAATAGTCTCGATCAGCAACGAGCCGGTGAAGAAGGCGTGCACGAAGGCAGACGGAAAGCCCGCAATAACGATGAGCATGGCATTGCGGAAAACATGCCCATAGAGCACCTGATTCCTGGTGCAGCCCTTGGCGCGCGCCGTGAGCACGTATTGCTTGCGGATTTCTTCGAGGAACGAGTTCTTCGTCAACAGCGTCATGGTGGCGAATGCCGACAGAGCCATTGCAATAATCGGCAGCGTCAGATGCCAAAAATAATCGGGGATTTTCTGCCACCACGGCATTTGCCACCAGTTTTCGGACACAAGACCTCGCAACGGAAACCAATCGAAGAACGACCCCCCGGCGAACAGGACGATCAGCAGAATTGCAAACAGAAAGCCGGGAATGGCATAACCGATCACGATCACAGTGGAGGTCCACATGTCGAAGCGCGATCCATCGTCCATTGCCTTGCGGATCCCGAGCGGAATCGAAATCAGATAGGTCAGCAATGTCATCCAAATGCCGAGTGACATCGATACCGGCAGTTTTTCCTTGACCAATTGCAACACGCTGACATCGCGAAAATAGCTTTTCCCGAAGTCAAACCGTATATAGTTCCACAACATCAGCGCGAAGCGTTCGGGCGCCGGCTTGTCGAAGCCAAATTGCTTTTCCAATTTCTTGATGAATTCCGGATCGAGTCCCTGCGCGCCGCGATATTTTGAGGTGGCAGCGTCGACCTGCGAAGCGCCCTGCGCCAGACCGCGGCTGCCAAAGTCTCCCCCGGCCGAGCCGGAAATGCGCGAAGTAGCGCCTGTATCCGAGCCGGTGAGCTTGGCGATCACCTGCTCGACCGGTCCACCGGGAGCGAACTGCACTACGGTGAATGCCACCAGCATAATGCCGAACATGGTCGGCACCATGAACAGAAGGCGGCGGATGATATAGGCGATCATGCGTCCCTCAGTATGTCATTCCCCAACCGGCGCAAAGCTGCAGCATTGCCCCTATCCTTTGTGGTCCAATTTTACCGCCTTGTCGCGGTCGTACCACCAGGTCTCCGGAATTCCGCGAAAATAGCGGGGTTTG
>DASSLE010000323.1:0-9517 GCA_035689725.1 Pseudolabrys sp. | reverse complement strand
AAGGCGGCAACGTCCTCCTCCAGGCGGCGCACCTTATGCATCGCTTCAGCAAGTTGGTCCGCCACCATGAGCGCGGCCATCACTGTGAGGCGCGTATCGCCGATCTCGCCGAACTTGCGGCGCAGATCGATGATGCGCTGGTCGATATCCTTGGCAAGTGCCTGCAGGTGATCCTCCTGCCCATCCTCGCAAGCGAGACGGAATTGACGGCCGGCAATGGTGGCAATGACCTGTGACATGAGCTCACTCGTTCAAATCCAGCACCGACTGGATTGACGCTATCGCAGTGTCCAGACGCTCGGCGATCTCGCGGTTGGTCGTCTCCAGCCGCCGCGAGCGAGCGGTTTCACCGTCAAGGGCTGCGGCGAGTCGCGTTCGGTCGACACCGAGAGCCTGTACCTGGGCGGCGAGACCCTCTTCGTTGCGGTCGGCCTGCTTACGGCGTTCAACTGCGGCATCGAGCGCATCGAGTGCGAGCGCCAGACGCTTGACCGCAGTATCGATTGCGCTTTGCTCGGTCATTGCCTTTGATCCGCACAAAAACTCTTGCGGCGGCAGATATTTAGCTGAAGAATCTTACGTGCTGCGCGACCGTGGCGTCAACGCTCCCCGGACGATTTGCCCAGCTGTTTTCGTCTCCTATGAATGGCGGATCGGCGCATTGACTCAAGGGGCTTACATGCTATCCACCCCGCCAAAGGCCCTTTCCATGAGCGCAAAAGCCTCGCCGACGGCAGCCGCGGCGCCCGCAGAGCGTCGCGAGCAACCGGCTGCTAGTTCCGCCATTGCCCACGCGAGCATGGCCAACGCCATCCGCGCGCTGACGATGGACGCGGTCGAGCAGGCCAAATCCGGCCATCCGGGTATGCCGATGGGCATGGCCGACGTGGCAACTGTGTTGTTCTCGCGCTTTCTGAAATTCGACCCGGCCGACGCAGCCTGGCCCGATCGCGACCGCTTCGTGCTGTCGGCCGGCCACGGCTCGATGCTGATCTACGCCCTTCTCTATCTCACCGGCTACGAAGCGATGACGCTTGATGAGATCAAGCGCTTCCGCCAGCTCGGTTCGATGACCGCCGGCCATCCGGAATATGGCCACGCACCCGGCGTTGAGACCACCACCGGCCCACTTGGGCAAGGGCTCGCCAACGCGGTCGGCATGGCAATCGCGGAGAAACATCTCGCCGCGGAGTTCGGTGACGGGATAGTCAATCACAAGACATACGTAATTGCCTCCGACGGGGATCTGATGGAAGGCATCAGCCAGGAAGCCATCGCGCTCGCCGGCCATCTCAAACTCAACAAGCTGATCGTTCTGTTCGACGACAATGGCATCTCCATCGACGGCGCGTTGTCGCTTGCCGACAGTGTCGATCAGGTGAAGCGCTTCGAGGCTGCCGGATGGACTGCCTCGCGGATTGATGGACACGGTCCGGCGGCAATCAATTCGGCGCTTGAGAAGGCGCAGACATCCGGCAAGCCCGTGTTGATCGCCTGCAAGACCAAGATCGGCTTCGGGGCGCCGACCAAGCAGGGCTCCGAGAAATCACATGGCTCTCCGCTCGGCGCCGAAGAAATAGCCGGCACGCGCAAAACACTTGGCTGGACATCTGCGCCATTCGAGGTGCCGGCCGATATCCTAAAGGCATGGCGCGCGGCGGGCGCGCGCTCGAAGGGCGCGCACACGGATTGGAAGAAGCGGCTGGCCGCACTCGACAGTAACAAGCGAAGTGAATTCGAGCGCCGCACGAAAGGCGACTTGCCGAAGCAGGCACTTACCGATGCAGTGCGCGCGGTAAAAGAAAAGCTCGCGGCGCATCCAAAGGAAATTGCTACGCGCACGGCCTGCGAATTCGCGCTCGAAAGCCTGATCCCGGCGTTACCGGAAATGGTTGGCGGCTCGGCCGACCTCACCGGTTCCAACAACACGCGCATCAAAGGCATGGAGGCGATTTCGGCCGCCGCCTTCTCCGGCCGCTTCATCCACTACGGCGTGCGCGAGCACGGCATGGCCGCAGCCATGAATGGCATGGCGCTGCACGGCGGGATTGTTCCGTATTCCGGAACGTTTCTCGTTTTTTCCGACTACTGCCGTCCGGCGATCCGGCTCGCTGCTCTGATGGGCAAGCGGGTCATACACGTGATGACCCATGACTCGATTGGCCTCGGCGAAGACGGACCCACACATCAGCCGGTCGAACAGCTCGCCGCGCTTCGCGCAATTCCAAACCTTTTGGTTTTCCGTCCCAGCGACGCGGTGGAAACCGCCGAGTGCTGGCAACTAGCGCTCGAAGCCAGGGACAGGCCAAGCATACTTGCGCTCACGCGGCAGAACCTTCCACAACTGCGCAACCGGTTCGACGAAGAAAATATTTGCGCGCATGGCGCATACGAAATTGCCGGCCCGGACGGCCGCTCAGACGTCTCGATCTTCGCCACCGGTTCTGAGGTCGCAATCGCTGTCGACGGTGCAAAGCTGCTGGCTCAGCGCGGTGTTGCGGCGCGCGTGATTTCGGTGCCTTGCTTTGAATTGTTCCTGGAACAAAAAGAAGACTACCGCCGCGCCATCATCGGCGACGCACGCGTCAAGATCGGCGTGGAAGCCGCCATCCGCCAGGGCTGGGACGCAATCATTGGTTCCGATGGCATCTTCGTCGGCATGAATTCGTTTGGCGCCAGCGCGCCATATAAGGAACTGTACAAAAAGTTTGGAATTACCGCCGAAGCGGTCGCGCATGCGGCACTAGGCAAGCTTGGGAAGATGTAACAAACAATTATATATCCCGTCGTGGTCTATGACGGCCGCGGCAGATTGAACGAGCCGGGAGCGTTTCCATGACAGTACGCGTTGCCATTAACGGGTTCGGCCGCATCGGCCGCAACATCCTGCGCGCCATCGCCGAAGCCGATCGCAAGGACATCGAGGTCATTGCCGTGAACGATCTGGGTCCGGTCGAGACCAATGCCCATTTGCTGCGCTACGACAGCGTGCATGGCCGCTTCCCCGGCGAAGTGACGGTGAAGGGCGATACCATCAGCCTTGGAAACGGCGCGATCAAGGTCACCGCCGAGCGCGATCCTTCAAAGTTGCCGTGGAAGGATCTCGGCGTCGACATTGCGCTCGAGTGCACCGGCCTGTTCACTGCCAAGGACAAAGCGTCGGCACATCTGACCGCTGGTGCCAAGCGCGTGCTGGTCTCCGCGCCCGCGGACGGCGCCGATCTCACCGTCGTCTTCGGCGTCAACCACGACAAGCTGACCAAGGATCACAAGGTCGTCTCCAACGGCTCCTGCACCACCAATTGCCTTGCGCCGGTCGCCAAGGTCCTCAACGACGCAGTCGGGATCGAGACCGGGTTCATGACCACGATCCACGCCTATACCGGCGACCAGCCGACGCTCGACACCATGCACAAAGATCTTTACCGCGCGCGCGCGGCCGCGCTGTCGATGATCCCGACCTCGACCGGCGCCGCCAAAGCGATCGGTCTGGTGCTGCCCGAGCTCAAGGGCAAGCTCGACGGCGTCGCTATCCGCGTGCCGACCCCGAATGTCTCGGTGATCGATTTAAAGATCGTCGCGAAGAAACAGACGACAAAAGAAGAAATCAACGACGCGGTTAAGCGCGCTTCGGAGCAGCAGCTCAAGGGCATCCTCAACTACACGAACGACCACAATGTCTCTATCGACTTTAACCACGATCCGCACTCGTCCACTTTTCATATGGACCAGACCAAGGTCATGAATGGCACGCTGGTGCGGGTGATGTGCTGGTACGACAACGAGTGGGGCTTCTCCAACCGCATGGCGGACACCGCCGTGGCGATGGGGAAGTTGATCTGACGCAACCCGCGTCCCGGATGCGGGGCACCGTGTTAGCGGTGCACCGCTGATCCGGGACCGCCAAAACAATTTTGCGTTCCCGGTTCTGTAGCGCAGCCCTTCGCGCTGCGCTGCGCCCGGGACAAGAAACGGGCGATGAACATTTTTCGCACCCTCGACCACGTTGACGTGAAGGGCAAGCGCATCCTGGTGCGCGTGGACCTCAACGTGCCGGTGGAGAACGGCGTCGTCACCGATCCGACCCGCATTGAGCGCGCAGCGCCAGCGATCACTGAGATCGCCGACAAGGGCGGCAAGGTGATTCTGCTTTCGCATTTCGGCCGGCCAAAGGGTCGCGACCCAAAGCAATCCTTGAAGCCCGTCGCCGCCGAGGTCGCCCGCATTATCAAGCGTCCGGTAAAATTCGCCGACGATTGCATTGGCGAACTGGCCGAGCGCGCGGTCGCCGCCATGAAGCCCGGCGACATTCTCTGCCTCGAGAACACCCGCTTCCACGCAGGTGAAGAAAAGAATGATCCTGCCTTCGTCGCGGCACTCGCCAAGCTCGGTGACATCTGGGTGAACGACGCCTTCTCGGCCGCGCACCGTGCTCATGCTTCCGCCGAAGGTCTCGGCCATAAACTGCCTGCCTATGCCGGCCGCACTATGCAGGCCGAGCTGGAAGCGCTCACCAGGGCGCTTGAGCATCCGGAGCGGCCACTAGCGGCGATCGTTGGCGGTGCCAAGATTTCGACCAAGCTCGACCTGCTGGGCAACTTGCTCGATAAAGTGAACGCGCTGATCATTGGTGGGGCCATGGCAAATACTTTCCTGCTCGCGCAAGGAAAGAAGGTTGGCAAATCGCTCGCGGAAGCTGACCTGGTCGCCACCGCGCGCGAGATCCTGCATAAAGCGAAAACTTCCAAACGCGAAATCGTCCTCCCGGTCGACGTGGTGGTGGCGGAGAAGTTGGAGGCGCATGCGCCGTCGCGCGTCGTCGATGCCGACAAGGTCGGCGCGCCGGACATGATTCTGGACATTGGTCCGCGCAGCATCGAACAGGTCATTTCCATGCTGGCGCGCAGCAAGACACTAGTGTGGAACGGCCCCTTCGGCGCCTTCGAGATGGAACCGTTTGACAATGGCACGGTCGAAGTTGCGGAAGCCGCTGCGGAACTGACCGAAGCTGGCAAGCTTGTCTCGGTAGCGGGCGGTGGCGATACGGTGGCCGCGCTTAACGTCGCAGGCGTTGCCGAGCGCCTCACTTATGTCTCGGCTGCCGGCGGCGCCTTCCTGGAATGGCTGGAAGGCAAGGCCTTGCCGGGGGTCGAGGTATTGCGGGTAAAATGAGGGCGAGCAGTGCCATCCGGGGGATTGCAACGGATGCGATGGAGGGAACCATGAATCTCAATGAACTGAACAAGATTGCACAGGCCATGGTGGCGCCCGGCAAGGGCATCCTGGCGGCGGACGAATCCTCCGGCACGATCAAAAAGCGTTTCGACGCGATTGGCGTTGAGTCGACCGAGAACAGCCGCCGCGACTATCGCGAGATGCTGTTCCGCTCAACCGAAGGAATGAAACATATTTCCGGCGTCATCCTCTACGACGAAACCATCTGGCAAAAGGCGAAGGACGGCACGCCGCTTGTCGAACTGATCAAGAAAGCCGGCGCGATTCCCGGCATCAAGGTGGACGAAGGCACTAAGCCGCTGCCGAATTGCCCGGGCGAGGTCGTTACCATCGGCTTAGATAAGCTTGCCGACCGGCTGCCGAAATATTACGAGCAAGGTGCGCGCTTTGCGAAGTGGCGTGCGGTGATCGACATTGGCGCAGGGATCCCGAGCTACGCGTGCATCCGCGTCAATGCGCATGCGCTGGCGCGCTACGCGGCACTATGCCAGGCAGCCCAGATTGTGCCGATCGTTGAGCCGGAAGTTTTGATGGACGGCGACCACGACATCGATCGCTGTTATCAGGTGACCGAATTGGTGCTGAAGACCCAGTTCGAGGAGCTTTACTTCCAGCGCGTTGCGCTCGAAGGCATTGTGCTCAAGCCCAACATGGTGATCTCCGGGAAGAAGAACAGCAAGCGCGCGGGTGTCGAGGAAGTCGCCGAAAAAACCGTCAAGATACTCAAGAACTGCGTGCCGGGAGCGGTGCCTGGTATAGCCTTCCTGTCGGGCGGACAGAGCGACGAAGAGGCGACTGCTCACCTCGACGCCATGAACAAGATCGGCAATTTGCCCTGGCACCTAACCTTCTCTTATGGCCGCGCGCTCCAGCATGCGCCACAGACGACCTGGAAGGGAAAAGCGGAAAACGTTGCAGCTGCCCAACGCGCCTTCTCACACCGCGCAAAGATGAACGGCCTCGCAGCGCTTGGTCAGTGGAAGGCGGACATGGAGAAAAAAGCGGCCTGATGTGCAAAAGGCCGCGCAATCGCGCGGCCTTCTCTTTTATATCCCGTTGCCTGCGGGATCAGTCGCAATTGCTCTTGTGAATCGTCTTCGAGCCAGTGATGTCTTCCTTGTGCACCGTCTTGAAAGTGCAATCACCCGATCCGGTTGTCTCTTTGGTTATCGTCTTTTTCTCAATGCCGACAGCGGGATCGCGCCACTCTTCGATCACAGTCTGAGCTTGGCGCCAAGCGCGAACGCGAGGACATTGAGCTTCATGGTCGCGTCCTGCTAAAAAGCCTCGCCTGTCAACGCTCCCCGCCCCCCGGACGTTCCCATAGTTCCCACATAAGCCAAGGACACGAAACGTGATCGATCTCTACACTTGGACGACCCCCAATGGCCGCAAGGTTTCCATTGCTTTGGAAGAGCTCGGCCTGCCCTACGCCGTGCATCCAATTGATATTTCCAAGGATGACCAGTTCAGGTCCGACTTCCTCAAAATTGCTCCCAACAACCGCATTCCGGCGATCATCGACCGCGACACAAATATTGCATTGATGGAGTCAGGCGCAATCTTGATTTATCTCGCGGACAAGACCGGCAAGCTGATGCCGAAATCGGGCGAAGGCCGCTATCGCGTCATCGAATGGCTGATGTGGCAAATGGGCGGCCCCGGCCCGATGCTCGGCCAAGTGCATCACTTCGTAAAGTACAACAAAGGCAAGGCGCCCTATGCTGAGGAGCGTTACCTGAAAGAAGGGCATCGCCTTTACAAGGTGCTCAACACCCGGCTCGAAGGCCGCGAGTTCGTCGCTGACCAATATTCCATCGCTGACATCGCGATCTGGCCATGGATTTCGCGTTTCGAATGGCAGACCATTGACCTGAAGCAATACCCGAATGTGAAGCGCTGGTACGAGACCATCGCCGCGCGACCCGCAGTCCAGAAGGGCTACAAGGTGCCCAAGGACATGGGTCCCGTGCCGATGCCAGCGTGACCTTCGGGCAGGCCAGCTTGGACGTGACTATCCCAACCGAATAACCTCTCGCATGATTCGCCGGTGGCGGCGCCGGCGCGGTTCGTTGCGTTGCCGCGTTGCATTCGCACCGGCGCCGAAGCCATGGCCACACCCGCAGACCGCTGTAGTCGAGACGCTCGGGAGCGCCACGGCGTGTCATCAGCGTGGACAGCTAGTGATGCCGAGGCGCTCGGTCCCTTGCTGCATTTGGGAAGACCCGTGCTGCGACCAAGTGACGGCGCAGGTCAATTTTCCGCCCGATTGGGCTAGCATGCGGGGGCTATGGCTTCGCGACCCAAACACGCAACCCCACGACCGGCCTCGCGTCTCTATCTGATCACGCCGCCGATCGCGGATGCCTCCGCGTTTTCCCCTCAATTGACGGCGGCGCTGGGTATCGGCGACGTCGCTGCGGTCCTGTTGCGCGTTGCTGAAGCGGATGAGCGCACTCTGATTAATTGCGCGAAGGCGCTCACGGCTCCTGTGCAGGCAAAGGATGCGGCACTTTTGCTCGACGGCCATGCTGAACTCGTCGCGCGCGCCGGTGCGGACGGCGCGCATTTGACCGGCACCGCGGCGTTCACGGAGGCGCTCGATCAGCTTAAGCCCGATCGCATCGCCGGAGTCGGCGGACTTGTCGCTAGGCACGACGCTATGCTGGCCGCCGAGCAAGGGGCCGACTACGTGATGTTCGGAGAGCCCGACGCCGCGGGCGAACGTCTGGCCTTCGCGGCGATCGAGGACCGCGTCGCATGGTGGGCGGAAGTGTTCGAGATTCCGTGTGTCGGATATGCCGCATCGCTCGACGAAATTGCGCCTTTGGTTGCAGCCGGTGCCGATTTCATCGCGCTCGGCGATTTTCTTTGGCGGGATACTCACGTTATCACGACAACGATAAGCGAAGCGGGCAAGTATCTCCGATTGCCGGAGCCGACGGCATGAGCGGAATGACGCACCGTCTTATTGCGCTCGGACTATTCGCCGTCGCTGCTGTCGCCACGCCGACGGCAGCACAGGTAACCAAAAACACACCACCGCCGCTGCCACCGCCACCGCCCGCCCCAAATGCTGCCGCCAACGTTGATCAGTCGAATATCGATCTCGCCTACGGTGCTTTTCAGCGCGGCCACTACCTCACTGCATTTAACGAAGCGACCAAGCGCGCTCAGCAGAACGATCCGGCTGCCATGACGCTGCTCGGCGAAATTTACGCGCAAGGGCTCGGCGTCGGTCGCGACGATTCTAAGGCCGCGCAATGGTATAAACTTGCCGCGGCCAAGGACGACCGCGACGCTCTGTTCGCGCTGGCAATGTTCAATTTTCAAGGCCGCGCCGGCACGCAGAATCTCGAGGAAGCCGCGCGGCTACTCGATGCCGCCGCCAAGCTCGGTCACGCAGGCGCCGCCTACGACCTTGGCCTCCTGTATTTGCAAGGTCAGCAATTTTCCCAGGATTTCAAACGTGCCAGCGAACTGTTCGCTGCCGCGGCGGAAGCCGGCAACCCGGAAGCACAATACGCGCTCGCCACGATGTACAAGGAAGGTCGCGGCGTTCAGAAGGACATGAGCAAGGCGATGCGGCTCATGCAGCAGGCGTCGGTTGCCGGCAACCTCGATGCCATGGTTGAATTCGCAATTGCGCAATTCAACGGCGAAGGCATCAACAAGGATGAGTCTGCGGCCGCACAATTGTTCCTGAAGGCTGCGCATCTCGGTAGCCCGATCGCGCAAAATCGGCTGGCACGGATTCGGATGGCCGGACGCGGCATGCCAGCTGATGCGACAGAAGCCGTTAAGTGGCACATGGTGGCAAAAGCCGGCGGCGCAAGCGATCCGGAGCTCGACATCTTCTCTGGAAAGCAGACCCCGGCGGTGCGCGAGGCTGCTGACAAGGCCGCCAAGAAATGGTTGTCGACCGTGGCGGCAGCACGGCCTTGACGGCGCCTGCCTTCACAGGCAGACCGCACGCGCCATGCAGCATTCGGCACTTCTCAATGTCATGATAGCCGCCGCGCGCAAAGCCGCGCGCGCACTCAAACGCGACTTCGGCGAACTGGAAAAATTGCAGGTCTCGCTAAAAGGCCCAGCCAATTTTGTGTCCGCTGCCGACCGCCGCGCCGAAGAGACGCTCCACGCCGAATTGATGAAGGCAAGGCCGGGCTATAGCTTTCTCGGCGAAGAAGGTGGCCGACGCGAAGGTGACGACAAAACCCACACCTGGATCGTCGATCCACTCGATGGCACGACCAACTTTCTGCATGGGATTCCTCAATTC
>DASSLE010000322.1:0-9839 GCA_035689725.1 Pseudolabrys sp. | reverse complement strand
GCGCAAGGGCCGTTTCTCGATTTTTTCTGACTTGGTCTACTTAAAAGTTGCATTGAACGGGAGCATGACGCACTCGCACAGCGTCGACGAACTTAACGCTGCTGTCGGTGCGTCTGCAGGTTTGAAGATCGAGATGTTCATCGCCGAATTGGCGGCGGCCTATGAAGTTGCACGGTGGGGGTCGACTGCTGCACCGGGCTCCGGCACTGCCATCGATGTTTTTGCCGGCGCGCGTGGATGGTGGCAGAAGGCCGATGCCAGCTTTACGGCGGCAGGAACGGTCAATATCTTCGATCTTACGCGTAATGCGGACGGAACGCTGTCGGCTTCCGATAGTGTTAGTTGGGTCGATCCGCTGGTCGGATTGCGGTTTCGCCACCAATTTGCACCTGGGGTGAACTTTGTCGCGAGTGGTGACGTCGGGGGCTTCGGTGTCGGCAGCAAGTTCTCGTGGCAGGCGCTTGCTGCCCTCAATTATGATTTCTGCGTCCGCAACAACATTACCTGGAGCGGCATGCTCGGTTACAAGGCGTTGTTTGTTGACTACTCGAAAGGTTCCGGTCTCACCCACTACGAGTACGACATGACCATGCACGGCCCGATCCTCGGCATCACCGCGCGGTTTTAGCGGGGCAATCGGCCGCCAGTGATGTTCCGCGTAAAACACGTCTCGTTGGCAGCTAGTGTCGGCCTCGCGCTCGGACTATGCGCGTGCGCCGGGCGTCCGTTACAAGGCGTGCTGGTTCCGGTCGTGCAGTCCGCTGAAGGCACGTCTCGTGTACAGGTGCTTGCTGCCACGACCAGACAGCGTTCCGGCGATCCCGGCGAGATGTTTAGCGGCAATCGGGCCGAAGACGTATCCTATGCCGCTGTTACCGTTTCGATTCCGCCTGACAACGCCCGCAAGATTGGCGAGATCCAGTGGCCGGAGTCGCTTCCGGGTGATCCTCGCCGGGATTTCGTGACGGTTGACGCGAACTATCTCGACAAACAGGGACTCGCTTCAGCTGTATCGGCAACCGCGAAGCAGACCGGACGCAGCAAAGTGCTCGTCTTCGTGCATGGCTTCAACAACCGGTTTGATGACGCGGTCTACCGGTTTGCGCAAATCGTCCACGACGCAAAAGCGCCGGGCATTCCTGTCTTGTTTACCTGGCCGTCGCGCGGGGAATTGAAACTGCGCGCTTACACTTATGACCGCGAAAGCGCGAACTACTCGCGCGATGCTTTTGAGCAGGTGCTCGCAACACTGGCGGCCAATCCAAATGTGAAAGAAATTAATATCGTGGCGCATTCAATGGGGAATTGGGTCACGCTCGAAGCGCTACGGGGAATGTCGATCCGCAGCGGCAAGATTGGTGGCAAGATCAAAAACGTCATGCTGGTCGCGCCGGATGTTGACGTTGACGTGTTCCGCACGCAAATCCAGAGAATAGGCGCTCCTAAGCCGCGATTTTCACTTTTCGTATCGCAGGACGACAAAGCGCTCGGGCTGTCGAAGGAAATATGGGGCGGGGTCCCGCGCCTTGGTGAAATCGATCCGGCGCAGGAGCCCTATCAAAGCGAATTAAAGCGGGAAAATATCGAGGTCTTTGATCTGACGAAGCTAAAAGGCAACGCGCACGACAGGGCCTTTGAAGATATCACCCAGGTTCTGGTCATGGTCAAAGATCGATATGGCGAGTGACCTGTTCAGGAGTTTCTCTTGAGGGTATAGCGCGATGTTCGCGGAAGACTATCTGCAAAAATCTTGGCGATGGCTAAGTTTTGTCGGCTTAGCTGTAATTTTGCTCGGTGCAAGCATCCTCATTTTTGCGACATTACCGCCCCGCACTGTCGTGATGGCCACCGGCGCGGAGGGGGGCGCCAATCACGAGCTGGGCATCCGTTACCGTGACATCCTGGGGCAATCCGGCGTCAAGTTGCGGCTTCTGCCAACAGCCGGCGGTCTGGAAAATCTGGCAAAGCTACGCGACCCCAAGTCGGGGGTAGACATTGGATTTATACAGGGCGGCACTACCACGAAGAAGGAATCGCCGGATGTGGAGTCGCTCGGCACCGTGTCTTATGAGCCAGTGTGGTTCTTCCGCCGAAGTGAAATTGGTGAAGGTGTCCAGGCGTTACGTGGTCGACGACTTTCGATTGGTCCTGAGGGAAGCGGCGGGCGAGCACTGGCACTCGAAATCGTAAAAAGGTTCAAGATCGATAGCATAATTGGCGAATTATCGGGGTTCGCGCCGCAGGAGGCCGCAGAAAAACTGATGGCGGGCGATATCGACGCCGCGTTAATCGTAACAGCCTGGGAGTCCCCCGTAGTCCAACGTCTGATCAATGCCAGGGGCATCGAGCTAGCAAGCGCTCCGCGCGCGGACGCTTTCATTGCACATTACCCTTTCCTCAATAAGTTGGTGCTGCCTGCAGGCGTCAGCGATCTTTTGAACAACCGCCCTCCCACGGATATCGTGATGGTGGCTCCAAAGGAGAGTCTCGCAGTGCGTGCGGATTTGCACTCAGCCATCCAGCACTTATTGCTTAATGCCGCCGTGCAGATTCATTCCCAGCCCGGAATTTTTCAGAAGGCCGGGCAATTCCCTGCAGCCGAGGCGATCGACATTCCGCTAAGTGATGAAGCACAGCGTTTTTACAAAAATGGGCGACCGTTCTTTCAGGAGCATCTCCCATTCTGGATGGCGACCCTCGTCGAGCGGGTGCTTGTCGTTTTCATTCCATTGGCCGTCGTACTGTACCCGATGATCAAGCTCTTGCCGCAGATGTACGGCTGGCTGATGCAATCCAGGATATTGCGATTGTACGACGAGATGAGATCAATCGAAAGTGAGATAGAATCCGCAGGACAGCACAATCTCGACGCAATAAGTGCGAAATTTGATCAGCTTAATCAACGAGCAAACCAATTGCGGTTACCGACTACATACGCAAGCACGTTATATACACTACGAAGTCATTTAAATCTTGTACGCGCTCGTCTGGCGACGAACCCCGATCGGAAGCCGCACTGATTGTAGGAATTGGGCTATTGCGACGCCGGCGATGCTGGCGCGGGGCAATATTCGGCCTCACGGCGCGATTTTAGGCGGGTTCGGCGATAACTGACTGCCTGACGGCAACCAAATAGCATTTCACCCGTTGTCAAGGCCATGGAGCTAGGCAGCACCAAGGCCAAGCAGCGCCAAGTAGAGAAGTCCGATCAGAGGCGCGGCGCGCTCGCGGCGCGCTTTGGACTTTCGGTCAGCGATCCGCAGCCGGTGGCCGAGGTTGCGCGATTTTGGCGCACCGCAGCCCAGTCGGCCACCATCGGGATGTTTGTGATTCTTCTCGTCGTTGCGCTCAGCCTGGCGCGGCCGCTCCTGCTTCCCGTGGCATCGGCCTTCGTGGTGACCATGATGCTCGGGCCACTATCGGCGCGGGCCGAGCGGTACCGAGTCCCATCCCTGCTGTCGGCGATTGTTCTGTGGCTCCTTGTGATCGCGGTATTTTACGGCGCGATCGTTCTTTTGGCGGCTCCGGCCGTCGATTGGATCGGCAAGGCCCCGGATATCGGCCGCAACATCCAGGAAAAGCTGCACGTCCTCGATCGTCCGCTGGCTGCGTTACAAGAAGTGCGCGACGCACTTCTGCCAGCCGACAAAAAGGGCAGCCTCGGGGTCGACATCATAAGCTTCGTCCAGCCGGCACTCCTTGTGGTAACGCCGGCGATCGGGCAGACCTTCATATTCTTCGGCACACTGTTCTTCATGCTGCTCGGCCGCTCGCAACTGCGCCGCGTGCTGGTGGTGTTCTTTGACGAGCGCGAAGCGCGGCTGCGCACGCTCAAGATCATGAATGACATCGAACACAATTTGACGGGCTATCTGAGCATTGTGGCCATGATCAATGTCGCGATCGGGATTGGTGGCGGGATTGCCGCATGGGTCGCCGGCCTGCCGGATCCGGTCGCATGGGCCGTACTCGCATTCATCCTCAACTTCATTCCCTATATCGGTGCGCTGATCATGGAGGCCGCATTGTTCATGGTCGGCATCGTGACATTTCCCACCCTTACACATGCGTTGCTGGCGCCGTTGTTGTTCCTGGGGTTGGCGACATTGGAGGGACACTTTATTACGCCAAGCATCATGGGCCGCAGGCTCACACTCAATCCGCTCACCGTGTTCTTATCGCTGGTTTTCTGGACCTGGTTATGGGGCCCCGTCGGCGCTTTTCTGGCCGTGCCGCTATTGATCATGGCCTTGGTCGTGGTCGATCATCTGTTTCCTGAGGATGAGCCGGAGTTGCCGGCCTAGTGTACTGGCGTGGCGTCCGCCGCCGGGCTAGACACGAAAGACAGTGTTGTTTGCTCGATCCCTCCGATGGACCTCCAAGCCATTGCCCAGCAAGTCGTCGACTTCGTCCATAGCAACGAAGGTTGGGCGGCCCCGGTCGTTTTTGCCTTGGCATTCGGGGAATCGCTTGCTTTCATATCACTCCTGATCCCGGCCTGGGGCGCGTTGGTCGCGATCGGGGCCTTGATTGGCCCAAGCGGCATCAGTTTCTGGCCGATCTGGATTTCGGCGTCGCTCGGGGCTGCCTTCGGCGATTGGCTGTCTTATTGGGTTGGGCTCAAGCTCGAACATGCGGTCGCACATATGTGGCCGCTCTCGCGCCATCCCGATCTTATTCCGCGCGGGGAGGCCTTCATGAAACAATGGGGCGTTCCCGGTATATTCATTGGGCGCTTCTTTGGGCCGTTGCGCGCATCCGTGCCGTTGATCGCCGGCATTTTTGAAATGCCATTCTGGCAATTTCAGATCGCCAATTTCAGTTCGGCATTCGTGTGGGCGGCAACATTGCTTACCATTGGCGACGTGATCACAAACATATTGCGGTGGCTGTGGTGATGCTGGAATGAAATCCGCCGGGATTTTGAACCGGCGGGTTTCCGGGCAGCCCCGCTTTTCAATTTCAGTTTTACATGCCGAGCTGGATCAAACGGATCTCGCCTTTGACCAGATCCGGCACAGCCACCAGCAGACCCTGACTGTTAGGCACCACGCAGAAATCAGCCGGGCCCTTGAAGCCGGTGGCGAGTTTCTGCACGCCGTCATTCGTGTTCCAGCGAAATAACGAACCCGACGTCCAGTCGGTGGCCAGGATGTCGCCGTTCGACATCTGATAAAGTCCGTCGAGCATGCCGATCTTGTCTGTCAGGGCCACTGGCTCTTTGCCGGGCGCCATAGAATAGATCGCGCGAGGGTTGTCCTTGTCCTTGAAGCCGGCCATCAGCAACGTGCCACCTTTGCCTGGGTAAACTCCGTTTGGGTTGATTGATTTATCCTTGAACAGCACGGTGATCTTCGGCGCGGCTTTTGATTTCAGGAAATCGGCTGGCTCTACCCGGACCAGCTGATCGGAGCGGTTGTCGCTGATATAGAGCGCGCCGCCCATCACCGCCGGGTCGTTGGCAAATGTGATGCCGGGTAATTCCAGCCGCTTCCCTTCCTTGGTCTTGAGGTCGAACACCCAGACCGAATCGATGTCTGTCACCCACAGCCGATTACCGGCGATCCAGATTCCCTTCGGCTTGTTGAGCACTTGACCTTTAGCCGGCAGGAATCCGTCCTCGAGAATTTTTCCGTCGAGCGAAACCTGGGTGATCTTGCCCTTGCCATCTTTATCGGCGGGCTTGAGGTCGGGGCCAAAGTCGCCGGTGTAGAAAACTTTGCCGTTCGGATCGTATGCGACGGATTCGACATGGCCGAAGCCGGTGACCGTCTTGTCCGAAAGCACTTTTAAATCTTTTGCCAATGCGCTGGTTGTCGTCGCCAAATGAAACGCGGCGAAACTTCCAAGCGCCACAGCGACAGAAATTATTTTGTTCATGATTTTTCCCCGAATGCCTGTCGAGAATCCGCCGGGATTTGCATCCCGGCGGAATTTCGTTTCAACGCGATGCCTACTTTAGTACGGCAGCGCCTGCCTGCGAGACGACGTCATCTTGCGAGCCCGTGCCGCCGCTCACGCCGATGGCGCCGACAATCTTGCCGCCAACCAGAATCGGGTTGCCGCCGCGCGAGGCGATCACGTCATCGAGTGTCGGCAGATACGCGAAAAAGGCGCCCTTGCCGAGCAGCCGTTCGAACACCACTGTCGGGCGCCGATAGCGTGCTGCGGTGCGCGCTTTGTGCTGCGAAATACTGATCGACGCGAGCTGACAGTTGTCCTGCCTCTCGAAATAGACCAGATCGCCCGACGGACCGACGACCGCCACGCAGAATGCATTCCAGTTTCGCTTTTGCGCTTCGGCGATCGCGCCGGCGGCCGCCTTTTTGGCGGTTTCAATATTGATCGTTTCGCCATACGGCGGCGGAGTTAGCCCATCCGGTATGGCCTCGTTCGGATTGTTCGGATCGGCGGGTACCTGTGCAAAGGCACCCGAACTCAGCAGCAGCGCGGCGCCGATGGCGCCCGCCAACACAGTCAAACGACGCATTGTACTCCCTCCCAAGTGATTGATTTCCCGGTCGACCCGGTCGGGCTCTTGTCCTGCACTGAGTATCGCAGGACTATCCCCGCCAGCAGCTTATCCAACCGTCCGGCTTTCGCCTATATGGATTGTCCGGGGTTTGCTGCGCTGTTGAAACCGGAATAAGGCGGAACATACGGGGTTACTGCGCACGCGCCATGACCGAAACCGCCTTCGAAGCCGCTCTCGCTGCGCGCACGACCGAGATGGTCGATGCCTGCACGCGCTGCGGCAAATGCGTTGAAATCTGCCCGATGGCGAAGCCGGCCGGCGTCGGCAATTCGGCGCCTGAAAGCGTGATTGCCGGCGTGCTCGATATTGTGCGCACCGGTGATGGTCCGTCGGCTTCGAAGGCCTGGGCCAAAGGTTGCGCGCTCACTGGCGATTGCATCGCAGCGTGTGACGAGGGCGTTAATCCGCGTTTCCTGCTGGCGATGGCACGTGTTGCCATGGCCAAACAGTCTTCCGAGCTGCGGAGCCGGCGCAAACAAGGCATCGAGAATTTCCGGCTGGTTGCGGACGGGGTCAACGTGCTTGCGCGCATGCAGCTCGATGAGACCGAACTCGCGCGCCTCGGCCAGTACGTCAACGACCGCTTGCAGAACGGGTCAACCGCGAAACCCGGCGAGCGCCCGGATTTCGTTTTTTACACCGGCTGCAATGTACTCAAGACCCCACACATGGCGCTCACCGCGCTCGACATCATGGATGTGCTCGGCGTCACCTACAAAGTCATGGGCGGGCCGACCCATTGCTGCGGTGTGATCCAATTGCGTACCGGCGACACCGAAGTGTCCGGCCGAGTGGCGACGAGCTCGCTGGACAAGCTGGCGGAAGGAAAGACTGGTGTCATTTCCTGGTGCGCGAGCTGCCATGTGCAGTTCACCGAGACGACGATCCCGACCATCGAGAAGGTGAGGGGATCGCGGCCGTTCGAGATGACGCCGTTCCTATTGTTTTTGAAAACCCGCTTCGAAGATCTTCGCCCAATGCTGAAAAACAGGGTCGCCATGCGGATCGCAATGCACAAGCATCCGGGCGTCAAGGGCGTGGTCGAAGCCGGGACCGAGCTCCTGCGCATGGTGCCCGGGATCGAGATTGTCGATCTGCATCAGCCCGCCGTTGGGCTGATGAGCAATTCGCTCAACGCGCTTCCCGATTACAAGCGCGGCCTACAACTAGCTGAGCTGGAAGCGGCCGAGGCCGCCGGCGTTGATGCCTTGGTCGCGATCTATCATGTCGACCATCGCGAATTGTGCGCGCACGAGCGGGACTGGCCGTTCCGTATCATCAATATTCTCGACATCGTCGGCGCCAGCATGGGCCTACACCACGACGACCATTTCAAACGGCTGAAGATCATGCAGGACGCCGATGCCATCGTGGCCGACTGCAAGGACATGATCGCGGCCTATCGGATCGATCCGGCAGTAGCACGCGGAGTCGTGGTTAAGGCGATGCTTAACGAGCAGCCTCTACCACTGGTCGGTCCAAGAGTTGACGGAGTGGGGAGTGGGGCCTATATGCCCCGCTCATGACGACGCTGGTCGCAGCAAGAAATCTCCGCCGCCGCCGTGCCACCCCGGCACGGGCGTAGCGTTTTCGTCCCCCGTGCCGCCGGAATTGAGGCCGCGGCACATTTCCCCAATCAAAGCCGCACTGTTGGCCTTCTTCCGGTAGTTCTTTAAGACTTCTGGATAAGGATCGACTCATGGCTACGAAAGCGAAGATCGGCGTGTTGGGTGCCTCGGGCTACACTGGAGGCGAGCTGGTGCGCGTGTTGTTGCGCCACCCGCGCGCTGAGATCGTTCTGCTCACGGCCGAACGCAGCGCCGGCAAGGCGATGCGGGACGTGTTTCCGCAGTTCTCGCCATTCGCGTTGCCGCAGCTCGTTGCGATTGATGGTCTCGATTGGGGCAAGGTGGCTCTTGATGTCGCGTTCTGCGCGCTGCCGCATGCAACGACGCAAAAGGTGATCAAAGAGTTGTTGGCGAAGTCGCCCTCGACCAAGGTGGTCGATCTTTCCGCCGATTTTCGGCTGTCGGACACAGCGGCCTATGCGAAATGGTATGGCCATGAGCATCATGCGCCCGAGCTGCAGAAGGAAGCGGTTTACGGCCTCACTGAAATTCACCGGCGCGAGATCAAAAAAGCGCGGCTTGTCGCCAATCCCGGCTGTTACACGACCTGCGCGCAGTTGCCGCTGATTCCTTTGATCAAGAATAAGGCGATCGAGCTCGACGAGATCGTCGTCGATGCCAAGTCGGGCATGACCGGAGCAGGGCGAGCGGCCAAAGAGGCCATGCTGTTCTCAGAGGTGTCGGAAGGCTTCCACGCCTATGGTGTCGGGCATCACCGGCACATGGCAGAACTTGACCAGGAGTTTTCGCGCGCGGCCGAGCGCGAGGTGATTGTCACCTTCACGCCGCATCTGGTGCCGATGAACCGGGGCATTCTCTCGACGATCTACGTGCGCGGGCGGCGCGGCCGGACGCCCGAAGACCTTCATGCGATACTTTTAAAGTCCTACATGAAGGAACCATTCGTCCACGTGCTGCCATTTGGCGAAATGCCGCAGACGCGGCATGTGCGGGGCTCCAATATGACCTTCATCGGCGTGGCCAGAGATCGCATTCCGGGGCGCGCAATCGTTGTCTCGGCGCTCGACAATCTGGTGAAAGGCGCCTCGGGCCAAGCCATCCAGAACATGAACCTGATTATGGGCTGGCCGGAGACGATCGGGCTGGAGCAGGTGGCGCTGTTCCCCTGATTCAGCTGGTACTATGACAAGGCCGTTGCCGGAGACCCGCGACCCATGTTCGAGGTCCAGAACCAGCCGCCGCCGCTTGAACCTTACAATCTGTTTTCAAGCGATACCGTGCTGCGGGAAGCAGTCGGACGCGAAGGCGCCGGCTGGGCGCAAGACGAATTGACCGCGCTCGGCGCGACGCTGGGCAAACCGGAAACCGTTCAGCTCGGCTTCGAGGCCAACAAGTTCGCGCCGCAATTACGCACACTCGACCGCTATGGCCATCGGATAGACGAGGTCGAATTTCATCCAGCCTGGCATGAGCTGCTCGGGATTGCGGTCAAGGCCGGCCTCCATTCAAGCCCTTGGGCGGAGCCAAAGCCCGGCGCACATGTCGCGCGGGCGGCCGGCACCTACATGCTCGGACAGATCGAAAGCGGCGTCTATTGCCCCATCGCGATGACTTACGGCTCGGTGCCGACACTGCGTCATGCGTCGGCGATTGCTAAGGAATGGCTGCCGCGAATTTTCTCGCGCGACTATGACCGCCGCTTTCGGCCGGCACGC